>NZ_JBCNKR010000005.1:0-300000 GCF_039595935.1 Flavobacterium sp.
TCGTATATTTTAAATATTATTATGCGATGCTCTTCTATCGGTTCTCTTCGAATCCTTACGATTCTATTACTCTTATTTTTTCTGTCCCGATCTCTCGGGACGGCTGTCAATTCAATATGTCTACGAACGTGTATTTCTTTTTGTATTTCGCTTGTTTCTCAAAGCGGGTGCAAAACTAAAACTTCTTTTTGTTTCTCGCAAGAAAAATTTAAAAAAATTTTGAAACTTTTTTTTCGTTTCCATTTTCTCATTTTTCTTTCAATCTCTCAAGGAACTTTCCGTGTTTTGCGGGGTGCAAATGTAAAAAGCATTTTCAAATCTCACAAGCTTTTCGCAATCTTTTTTTTCAGATTTTTTTCTCTGATCGATTCCGTATGCCTGTCAGTATTTCGATGAACGTTTTTCGTTTCTGCGGGTGCAAAAGTACACAACAATTCCAGTTACACAAGCCTTTTTCCCATCTTTTTTTATTCTTTTTTAATCCTTTTTCTTAACTCGCTGATAACAGCTCCTTTACAAATCAAAAATTTTTACACCCATGTAAGGGTTTTCTTTGTTTTGATAGGCTTTTGCTATTTTTAGGTCGTTTTTGATTTCCCTTTTTACAGACTTTTTAAGCTTTCATCCCCTTTTTTAAAGGATAAACAATCTTTTTAAATACACCTTCTGCCCGAAAAAACGGTTTTATCTGCCGGTTTTAGCCTTCTTTTTGCCAAATTCTTCTCTGCTCAGCCCGGTTTTATTTTGAAAATGGCATTATCTGCCACGATAACTTCCTAAATAATCCCATCTCTAACCTTAAAAATTAAAAAACGGACAATATCTTATATTACACACCTATATTAATAAGACGCATTACGGTGCGTCTCTACACAAAATGGAATTCAATTAAAATCTATACTTATATATATAAAACAAACACGGCAGGTTTTAAAAAAACTGTCGGATGGGAAATACTCATACATTAGCATATTTGTACATATATAATATGTATACAATATAGTTTTGCATATTTACCTATTATATAATAGTGTAATCTTATATTTATATATTGTATGTATTTTTGTAATCACTTATATTTGCATTCACAAAATTATAAACAATGATCAAGATTACTTTACCCGATGGGTCAATTAGAGAGTTCGCTTCGGGCGTAACTCCAATGGAGGTCGCTAAAAACATTAGCGAAGGTTTTGCAAGAAATGTTATTTCTGCATCTTTTAATGGTACAACTATTGAAACCGAGACTCCATTAACAACCGACGGTAATCTTATTTTATATACTTGGAATGATGCTGAAGGTAAAAAAGCTTTCTGGCATTCAACTTCTCACGTAATGGCTCAGGCTCTTGAAGAATTGTATCCTGGAATTAAATTAACTCTGGGACCTGCAATTGCTAATGGATTTTATTATGATGTAGATTTTGAAGATCAGAAAATTTCTGAAGCTGATTTTAAAAAGATCGAAGACCGTATTCTTGAAATTGCAAGAGGAAAGTTTGATTTTAAAATGCGTCCTGTTACTAAAGCTGAAGCTTTGGAAATGTATAAGGATAACGTTTATAAGACTGAATTAATCTCGAACCTTGAAGACGGAACAATCACTTTCTGCGATCATTCTACTTTTACTGATTTATGCCGTGGTGGACATATTCCGAATACTGGAATTATCAAAGCGGTAAAAATCATGAGTGTTGCTGGTGCTTACTGGAGAGGTGATGAAAAAAACAAACAGTTAACTCGTGTTTACGGAACTTCTTTCCCTAAACAAAAAGATTTAACTGAATATCTTGAACTTCTTGAAGAAGCAAAACGTCGTGACCACCGTAAACTTGGAAAAGAATTAGAGTTATTTGCTTTTTCACAAAAAGTGGGTCAAGGTTTACCATTATGGTTACCTAAAGGCGCTGCTCTTAGAGATCGTTTGGAGCAATTTTTAAAACGTGCTCAAAAGAAAGCAGGATACGAACAGGTTGTTAGTCCACATATTGGTCAAAAAGAACTTTATGTTACTTCTGGCCACTATGCCAAATATGGAGCAGATAGTTTCCAGCCAATAAACACTCCTGCTGAAGGCGAAGAGTTTTTATTAAAACCTATGAACTGTCCTCACCACTGCGAAATTTATAATGTAAGACCTTGGTCATATAAAGATCTACCTAAACGTTATGCCGAATTTGGTACTGTTTACAGATATGAACAATCAGGAGAATTACATGGTTTAACTCGTGTGAGAGGATTTACTCAGGATGATGCTCACATTTTCTGTACTCCGGAACAATTAGATGAAGAGTTTAAAAAAGTAATCGACCTTGTACTTTATGTATTTGGTTCTTTAGGTTTTGAAAACTTTACAGCTCAAATTTCGTTGAGAGATCAGGAAAACAGAGATAAATATATAGGTACAGATGAGAATTGGGAGAAAGCAGAAAATGCTATTATAAATGCAGCAAAAGACAAAGGTCTTAATACTGTTGTAGAATATGGCGAAGCAGCTTTCTATGGTCCAAAACTAGATTTCATGGTAAAAGATGCCTTAGGAAGACAATGGCAGTTAGGAACTATTCAGGTAGATTATAATTTACCTGAGCGTTTTGACTTGACTTATAAAGGTGCTGATAATGAATTACATCGACCAGTCATGATACACAGAGCTCCTTTTGGATCTATGGAACGTTTTATAGCAATTTTACTAGAACACACAGCAGGAAATTTCCCACTTTGGCTAATGCCTGAGCAAGCTATTATCTTGTCTTTGAGCGAGAAATACGAAAATTATGCTAAAAAAGTTTTAGATTTGCTAGAAAATCACGAAATTCGCGCCCTAATTGACAACCGAAATGAAACTATCGGTAAGAAAATTAGAGATGCAGAAATGCAGAAAATTCCATTTATGCTTATCGTTGGTGAGGAGGAAGAGAAAAACGGAACGATTTCTATTCGTCGTCACGGACAAGAAGGAAAAGGTAACATCACAGTTTCAATCGACGAATTTGCTTCGATTGTAGACGAAGAAATAAAAAAGACATTAAAAGTATTTACAGTTTAACTTAAATTAGAAAGTCATAGCAATAAAAAGTAACAGAGGTTCTCAACAACCTCGAGTAGAAAAAAAAGATGCACACAGAATAAATAATCTTATTCGTGTTCCTGAAGTACGTCTTGTAGGCGAGAACATTGAGCCTGGTGTTTTTAAAATAGCTGACGCGTTACGTTTAGCTGACCAATTTGAATTGGATCTAGTTGAAATTTCGCCAAATGCTGAACCACCGGTTTGTAAAATCATGGATTACAAGAAATTTGTTTACGAACAAAAGAAACGTGATAAAGCATTAAAGGCTAAATCATCACAGGTTGTAGTAAAAGAAATTCGTTTTGGTCCTCAAACTGATGAGCATGATTATGAATTTAAAAGAAAAAATGCTGAAAAGTTCTTAAAAGAAGGAGCTAAATTAAAAGCATTTGTTTTCTTTAAAGGACGTTCGATCATCTATAAAGATCAAGGACAGATTTTATTATTACGTCTTGCTACAGATTTAGAAGAACATGGTAAGGTTGAAGCTATGCCAGTTCTTGAAGGAAAGAGAATGATTATGTTCATTGCTCCTAAGAAAAAGAAATAATTATTTGCTATAAGCAGTAAGCTCTAAGCTTTAAGCAATTTGTTTATTTAAACTTTTGCCTAAAGCTTAAAACCTAAAGCCTAAAGCCTATAAAAGATATAAGTAAGTAAGAATAAATTAAAACACTAGGAAAAATGCCTAAAATGAAAACTAAATCTAGCGCTAAGAAACGTTTTAAAGTTACTGGCTCTGGAAAAATTAAAAGAAAGCATGCTTTTAAAAGTCACATCTTGACTAAAAAATCTAAGAAACGTAAATTAGCTTTGACACACTCAGCGCTAGTTCACTCTACAGATATGAAAAGCATTAAACAACAATTAAGAATTATCTAATAATTCTTTAGGTTAAAAAATTATTTATATAACCTTGGAGTATGGCTTTTAAGTTCCTTTGATTAAATTCAGGACGCCTGCTACAAAAACACATTAAAATTATGCCAAGATCGGTAAATTCAGTTGCTAAAAGAGCAAGAAGAAAAAAAATAATGAAGCAAGCCAAAGGTTTCTTTGGTAGACGTAAAAACGTTTGGACAGTTGCTAAGAACGCGGTAGAGAAAGCGATGAGCTACGCTTACCGTGACAGAAAACAGAATAAAAGAAATTTCCGTTCATTATGGATTCAACGTATTAACGCTGGAGCTAGATTAGAAGGAATGTCTTATTCTCAATTCATGGGGAAAGTTAAAGCTAACGGAATCGAATTGAACCGTAAAGTTCTTGCAGATTTAGCTATGAACCACCCAGAAGCTTTCAAAGCTATTCTTAACAAAGTAAAATAAAACGTTTATAAACTCAATTTAGATTTACTTACTTATCATAAAGAAACCATCCGTTAATTCGGATGGTTTTTTGTTTTTACAACAATCTGCTTTATCTTTAAATCTCTTTTAAAGAATTACAAAATGTTTACACCTCTTTTTAATCATATACAAAAATTCATAACTCTTGAACCTTCAGAAATTGATATTTTAGAATCGCACCTTAGTATTTCAAAAGTTAAAAAGAAAGAGCATTTATTACAAGAAGGCCAGGTCTGTGACACATTATATTTTATAATAAAGGGCTTTGCGAGACAATATATTATCAATTCAAAAGGAAGTGAGCAAACATTGCAATTTGCTATTGAAAATTGGTGGATAACTGATTATTTAAGCTATCATAACACTACTCCTTCTCACTTCTATATTCAAACAGTTGAAAACTGCGAATTAATAGCAATTCAAAAAAATACTTTAGAATCTTTACTAATCGAAATTCCAAAACTGGAAAGATATTTTAGAATAGTTTCTCAAAAATCTTTTGGAGCTGCACAAATGAGAATTAAATTCCTTTTTACAATGTCGGCAGAAGAACGATACAATCATTTCAAAAACCAGCAACCCGATTTTGTACAACGTGTTCCACAATATATGCTTGCCTCTTACTTAGATTTTTCTGCTGAATTCATGAGTAAAATTAGGGCCGGAAAAGTATGATTTGAATTTCTTGAAGTAGTTCAAGTTTTTAAGAGAATACATTACTGACCTTTGTAATGAACTTTTAAAACACATAAAAATGAAATCAAGAATTGTTATCCCGAACGTTGCTCCAGAAGCTTATCAGGCTTTATTAAATTTAGAAAAATACATTTCTTCTACTTCACTGACACCTACTCATAAAGAATTAATCAAAATTCGCGCTTCTCAAATTAATGGCTGCGCTTATTGTATTAATATGCATACTGCTGACGCGAGAAAATACGGAATTTCTGAACAGAGAATATATTTAATTAGTGCCTGGCGTGAAGCTGATGTTTACACTGAAGAAGAAAAAGCAATTTTGGCTTTGACTGAACAAGTTACTGTAATTGGAAATCATGTTTCTGACGAAGTGTATCAAAATGCTGCAAATTTATTTGATGAAAAATATTTAGCAGAAATTATTCTGGCTATTATAACAATTAACTCTTGGAATAGACTAGCAATTACAACCGGACTTAGAGCTGTTTAATTTATTTATAAGGATAAATTTCACAACATTTTTAAAATTTGAAACCCTCCTGCAAGAGGGTTTCTTTGCATTTACTTGTAAATGAGCCACAACAATATTGAAAATTAAGCATTTCACAAAAACAGGTATTTATACTCTTTTGTAGGAATTTAGATTTTTTAATTTTGACCTGGTATATGACAGAAGAAAGATTTTTTGTATTATCTCTCTTCTTATAATTGAATTGAAGTTTCAAAATGTATACAACAGAATTACTTTAATATCAAAAATTACGGAATATCGTAAAATTATATTGCTGGCTCGATTTATGTTTGTTTAAAATCAAAACTCATTGATATAACCTAAATATAAATTCGACTTAATAGCAAAAATTAATACAATCCAGAATAAAATATGAAAACTATTATCCTCTCTCTTTTTCTTTCTTTAAGCTTTGCCTTTGTATCTGAAAAAGCAGGATGGTTTGAGATAGACTGGAAATTTATACTAATTCCAGCCCTTCTTGTTTTACAAATTATATTTATTGGAAAAGCTTTAAAAAACAGATATAAAAAGCATTAAATATTTTTGCGCCAAAAAATATCGAATTCTTATATTTGAATTTTTAAAGGCCTTATGAAAATTCTAATTAGTTACGTTCTCTTACTACTTTTACCCTTTCAATCTTTTGCTCAGACAAAGGTTATTTCCTGGAATTTGAAAAATTTTGGAAAATCAAAATCTCAGCCAGCTTTAAACTTTATCGCTAATACGGTTAAAGATTATGATATTATTGCTGTTCAAGAAGTTGTTGCCGGATATGGCGGTGCACAAACAGTTGCAAAACTTGCCGATTTATTAAATGAAAAAGGATCAAAATGGAATTATTCCATAAGCGATCCTACCAGCGGGAGCAGCTATAAAAGAGAACGCTATGCTTTTATTTGGAAATCTAACAAAGTAAAATTAAAAGGAAATCCCTGGCTTGAAAAAAAGTATAATTTAGAGATTGATCGTGAGCCTTACTTTGGAACTTTTGAAATTGATAAAAAAACATTTACTCTTGTCAATTTTCACGCTATTACCAAAAGCAAACAGCCTGAAACTGAAATAAAGTATTTCAAATTTCTTCCTCAGGAATACCCAAATCTAAACTTGGTTTTTTTAGGTGATTTTAATTGTCCAGAATCACATACTGTTTTTAATCCGTTAAAGAAAATGGCTTTTGTTCCTATATTTCAAAAACAAAAAACAACTTTGAAAAAAGAATGTAGAGAAAACAATTGTCTTGCTTCTGAGTTTGACAATGTTTTTTATAATTCTAATAAAATAAAAACCGTCAATTCGGGTGTAATTTTATTTTACAAGAAATTTGACTCGCTCGAAGAAGCCAGTAAAATATCTGACCATATTCCTATCTGGGCAGAAATCTTTGTGAATTAATCTTATGTTTTAAGCTTTTTCTTTTTGGCTGCAGGAAACAAAACATTATTTAAAATCAATCGATATCCCGGAGAATTAGGATGCAAGTCTAAAACTGTAGGCGGGTCTCCTACCTGATGTTGGAAGTCTTCCGGGTCATGACCTCCAAAAAAAGTAAACATACCTTTTCCTTTTTCGCCATGAATATACCTTGCTTCGCCATTAAGCTCACAAGTTCCCATTACAAGAACATTTGATTTTACTAAAGTTTCATTAAAAGAGGTTGTTTGTCCCATAAATCCTTTTACTAATTGTGTGTGATTTTGGCACAACATACTTGGAATTGGATCCCATTTTGCTGAAAATTCCATTAAAGTAAAATAATCTTTTTCCATTGGAATTCTTCTTTTAGTTGTCATATCAATATCAGAAAACTCATAAACCTCCGGTCTTCTTTCTAAAATAAAATCTTTAAAGGCAAATGAATTAGAATAATCCAATTTTGACTGATAATTAGACTCACTTGGATCACCATCAAACATGGTTTCACAAATATCAACTCCATCTGCAGCGAGTGCAATATCAAAACTATCAGTTGCTGAGCACATGGCAAACATAAATCCGCCACCAATAACAAAGTCGCGAATCTTTTTTGCAACTGCACCCTTTTCCTGAGAAACTTTTGAATAGCCAAGTTTAACTGCTAAAGCTTCGGCATCCTTTTTTTGGTCGATGTACCAAGGTGTATTTTTATAAGCTGCATAAAATTTTCCGTATTGTCCGGTGAAATCTTCGTGATGAAGGTGAAGCCAGTCGTATAGTAATAACTGATCACTTAAAACTTCTTCATCATAAATAGGTGTAAAAGGAATTTCGGCATAAGTTAAAACTAAAGTAACTGCATCATCCCAAGGTTGTTTCCCTTTTGGTGTATATACTGCAATTTTTGGTGCTTTTTCAAGGATAACAGATTCCATATTTTGCGACGGACTCGAAATATCATTTAAAATCGAAGCTTCTTCACTATCTGATAATATTTCAAAACTTACACCTCGAATTTTACATTCTTTACGAATTTCATCTGCATCTGGTAATAAAAAAGAGCCTCCACGATAATTTAAAAGCCAGCTTGCTTTATAATCTCTGCTTAAACACCAATAGGTTATTCCGTATGCTTTTAAATGATTTTGCTGCGTTGTTTCATCCATTGGAAGTAAAATAAATGAAGCTTTAGCATTTAAAGACAATAACAAAATAATGATATACACCAAACTCTTTTTCATGAAAAAAATATTTTAGTAAAGATATAAAGGAAGTGCCCAAAAATACAACAGAAGTACTTGTTTTATGAAGAGAGAAAACTGTTAATTAACAAGAAGAATAAATTTTGAAAAGATTGAAATTATATAAAAAACAGGTAAAAACACGTAAAAATTGAAAACATTTTCTGTATAAATTTGGATTCCAAAATTGACCCAAATCATTTGATCAAAAAACAAAACCATGAATTATAATCAAAACAACCAAGAAAAAGGATTTAGTATAATACAAAAAATAGGTATTGGCGTACTCGTTTTTACAATAATTGTTTATTACGTTTTATCGATTCAATTTCTAACAAGTTAACTTACAAAGTTAAAACGGCGATTTCGTTTTGAATTGCATAAACAACTAAACCAGCTATATTTCTTGATTCTGTTTTAAGTAATAAATTGTTTCTGTGGCCCTCTACAGTTCTAGGACTTAAAAAAAGATGCTCAGCAATTTCTGTAGTTGTTTTTTGCTGACAGATAAGCTGTAAAATTTCGATCTCTCGGGGTGACAGAAAACTGGTTTCAAGGTTGCCTTTAGAATTTTTTGAAGAAACGATGGTATCCTGAATTGTTTTTAGAACATTTTCATTGTAAAAAAAACCTTTTCTGTTTACTTCGTTAATTGTTCTAATTAAATCTTTTGGAGTTGTATTCTTAATTAAATAAGCTACTGCTCCAACCTGAATCATATTGGCAATAAAAGATTTTGTGTCGTAACTGGTCAGGGCAATTATTTTTATGTCAGGAAAAGATTTCCGGATAATTTTTGTTGCTTCGACGCCGTTTAAAACCGGCATTTTCAAATCCATAATAATAATGTCGGGCTTAACGTCATTATTATGCAATTTGTTCACAAGCTCTTCACCGTTTGAAGCTTCAAAAAGAATCTCGATATTCTCTTCTCTCTGCAATAAAAAAGCTATTCCTTTACGAAATAAAACTTCGTCATCGACTAAAGCGATTTTAATAACGGCATTCATTTTATTTGTTTTTGGTTGTTTGGTTTTTCGAAATTACAAAATATGAATTAATAATAACTAAATCTCTTAGTTTTATTAATACTTTAGAATGATTATTTTTTGATTTTATCTTAAAAAGTAAAAATTACTGTAATTCCTTTATTGATTTCTGAATCAAATTTTATGGTTCCGTTTAAAAAAGAAATTCGGCTTTCAATGTTTTTCATTCCAAGTCCTTTTTGGTTTTCTAAGTTTTTACTGTTAAAACCAATTCCGTTGTCTTCATAATAACAGGTTCCAACTCCGTTATTGTTTTTAAAAGCAATCCAAATTTCTGTTGCTTTTCCGTGGCGGAGTGAATTATTCATTAATTCCTGTAAAATTCTAAAAATATGAAGATGTCGATCGATATTATCATCAAAATCAATTTCGTTTTTATAATGCGTTTTAACTGATTTACTGCTTTCAAATTCTTCACATAATTCTTCAACTCCGGCATTTAGTCCAAATTTTTCAAAAACAGGAGGCAATAAATTATGCGCAATTTTTCTTGAGTTTTCAAGAGCTTTTGCTGTTAAGTTAATTATGTTTCCGGTAATTTCAGTCGTTTCTGCTTCTGTTAAATTGGGTGCAGATAGTAAATGTGTGTTTAAAGAAACAATATTAAGTTTCGAACTAATATCATCATGTAAATCCTGAGCAATACGTTTTCGTTCTTCTTCTTGTGTAATAATTATGGCGTGAAGCTGTTCTTTTTGATACTGTAATATCAAATCTTTTTTTTCCAGTTCTTTTTGAATTATTTTTTTTCGTGAAAAATAGAAGAATATTATTAATGCAACCGCTACAATTATAAAGAAAAGCGATATGTATAATATTATCGCAACGAGTTCTTTTTCTGGTATTGAATGGGTATTCATGTTTTTATCTTGAGTTAGAAAATGCTTTTGAATGTTAAAATCAAATATATCTTATTTAATTTGAATGTAATTAGTTAGACAAAAAATAATTATAAAATAAAATCCCTATCAGTTTATATTCTGATAGGGATTTTTGATTTAAGCAGAAAGAATGCTGAAACTCTTTAGCATTCGTCATCCTATTTTTTTTTTGCAAATTACTTATTCATTTAATATTGTCATTTTAAAAAAACTTCTTTTCCATTCGTACATAATCAATAAGTGGTAAATTATAAATAAAAATGCGTTTAGCTTCCATGAGAGATATTTCAAATTTTCACTCAATGTTAATGTCAGATTTCCAACCAAATACAAAATTGTAGA
The DNA here is from genome assembly GCF_039595935.1 of Flavobacterium sp. Lineage (NCBI taxonomy): Bacteria > Pseudomonadati > Bacteroidota > Flavobacteriia > Flavobacteriales > Flavobacteriaceae > Flavobacterium > Flavobacterium sp. Next base: position 10,568 of record NZ_JBCNKR010000005.1, read on the forward strand.
ACCTAGCATAAAAAGAATCACAGCTATTGTAACATAATAATATGTTTTACTTTCTGTAAGCATATTATAAAAATGTAATAACGCAAAAACCACAATCATTAGAGAAGTAACGGTAATCTCAAATAAATTAAATTTAAAAAACAGCTGTGGTTCAACACAAAACTGAATTCCTAAAATTAACAGCGTAATAATAAGCCCCCACTTTACAATTTGCTTTTGATTTTTCAATTTCAAAATAGAATGATAAAACAACCCTAAAAAAAGCATTTGTCCTATAACAAATATGTTTACCAGAAATAAATTACTCAGATGCAAAGAGTAAACCAGTTCCATTGAAAACTGCATTACAAAAGAAAAAGCCAGGTAGGAAACAAAAAAAACATTAGCTTTTTCCTTTCGGAAAAAGCTAAATGCATATAATATTAGATTGATTAATAATATTAAATAACCTAAATATATTAAAAAATCATCCATTGTTTTTTAAAATCAATATGGAGGACTTGGTCTTGTACCATCGTAAACAACGTCCTCAGCAGCTTCGGCTGATTTGTTTTGCTGCGATGATGTTCCGTAAACATCTACATATTTGCCAGTTGCTTTATCATATTTTGCCCCAACAAAAAGTAATGTTTTCTCATTTTGGTCATTGATACCAATGTAAGCACGAACGGCTTCGGTATCAAGCTGCAAAACTTTTTCTAAAGTTTCTCTAGGGATTAAATACGATTTTACCTTACTCTTGCTGTCCTCAATTGTAGAATCGTCCTCGTATCTTTTTTCCCATTCCTGGGCAGTAGATAAAGGCACTTGAATAGGTCCTGGGAATCCTCCTTCACTCATAGTTTTTTAAATTTTGATTAGTTAATAATTTTTAATATTTGTTTATGGTTTAGCTAAGCTACCGAATTAATTTTTATATAAGAAATATTATTTTGTGAAATTATGAGTAGAATTTGATCAAAAAAAAATCTTTACAAGCATTAAACTTATAAAGATTTCTTTTCTAGGTTTTTATTTAAAATTAGAACGGTACATCGCTATCATCATCGTCATCATTTAAATTGCTTCCGAAAGCTTCATTTGCCGATGGAAGATTTTTAGTGATAAACGGATTATCGTCGTGATTCATTTTTGAAGGCAAATCATCGTATCCTCCACTAAAATCTTCAAGGTTATCAAACTTACCTAAATGTCCTAAGAATTTTAAACGAATGTTGTCAAGTCCACCGTTACGGTGTTTAGCCACAATAAATTCTGCCTGACCTGCTGTCGATGATTGTTCATCATCATCCCATTCTTCAATTTTATAATATTCAGGACGGTAAATAAACGATACAATATCGGCATCCTGCTCAATAGCTCCAGATTCACGAAGATCCGATAGCAGAGGACGCTTGCTTGATCCACGGGTTTCAACGGCACGCGATAACTGAGAAAGTGCAATTACCGGAACGTTTAACTCTTTTGCCAATGCTTTTAAGTTTCGGGAAATTGTCGAAATCTCCTGCTCACGATTTCCTCCTCCTTTTGCATTACCTCCCGCTGTCATTAACTGCAAGTAATCGATAATGATTAATTTAATTCCGTGCTGCGAAGCTAAACGACGACATTTTGCACGTAAATCGAAAATAGAAAGCGAAGGTGTATCATCAATAAACAGAGGTGCTTTTTCTAAATCTTTTACTTTAGTACTCAGCTGTTCCCATTCATGTTTTTCCAGTTTTCCCGTTCTTAATTTTTCAGAAGACAATCCTGTTTCTGAAGAAATAAGCCTCGTAATTAGCTGAACAGAAGCCATCTCAAGTGAGAAAACTGCTACCGCATGTCCAAACTGAATACTAATATTTCTTGCCATCGAAAGTACGAAAGCCGTTTTTCCCATACCCGGACGTGCCGCGATAATAATTAAATCCGACGGCTGCCATCCAGAAGTTAACTGATCTAATTTTTCAAAACCAGTTGCAATACCACTCAAACCTTCTTTACCTGCAATTTCTTCAATACGTTTCTTTGCCTGTAATACTAAACTTTGAGCTGTTTCAGAACTACGTTTAATATTTCCCTGCGTTACTTCATACAATTTCGATTCGGCTTTGTCCAACAAATCAAATACATCTGTAGTTTCATCATACGATTCTTCGATAATCTCAGAAGATATTCTAATTAAACTTCTTTGAATAAATTTTTGAAGAATAATACGCGAGTGAAATTCGATGTGTGCCGAAGAAGCAATTTTTTGCGTAAGCTGAATTAAGTAAAAATCTCCTCCTGCTAATTCTAACTTTCCGTTTTTCTTTAACTGAGATGATACTGTCAATAAATCTATTGGCTGTGTCTCGGTAAAAAGCTGCAAAATTGCTTCAAAAATATGTTTGTGTGCGTCTTTGTAAAAAGCATCCGGCTGCAAAATATCAATTACATCATCTACCCCCTTTTTATCAATCATCATTGCACCAAGTACAGCCTCCTCAAGGTCAAGAACCTGTGGAGGAAGTTTTCCTTTTTCGAGATTAATAATAGTGGTTTTATCTACCTTTACAGGGTTTACATTTTTGAAATTTTCCATATAGCGAAAGTAACAAAATTTGAAAAATTTTTGTTAGCGAGTTATAACTATTCTGTTGTTTATAAATACTTTATTTTGTTGATAACCAAAAAAAAATCCGAAACCGCAGGGCTTCGGATTTTTAATCATTTTATATGAATTTACTCTTTATACTCGCCCATATTGCTGTATTTGTCCATTCTTTGGGCAATTAGCTCGGCTGTTGATAAGTCTTTTAATTCATTATATCCTTTGGTAATATATTCTGCCACTGTTTTAAAAGTAGTTTCGCGGTCATAGTGCGCTCCACCTAGTGGTTCAGGAATAACATCATCAACTAATTTTTGTTTTTTCATATCAGATGAAGTCAATTTTAAAGCTTCGGCAGCACGTTCTTTGTACTCCCAGCTTTTCCATAAAATTGAAGAACATGATTCTGGAGAAATTACAGAATACCAAGTATTCTCTAACATATATACTCGGTCTCCAACACCTATTCCTAAAGCTCCTCCCGAAGCACCTTCACCTACAATAATCGTGATAATTGGCACTTGTAAACGAACCATTTCAAAAATATTTCTTGCAATAGCTTCACCTTGTCCTCTTTCTTCAGCTTCAAGTCCTGGGTATGCACCCGGAGTGTCTACTAAAGTTAAAACCGGAATACCAAATTTCTCTGCCATTTTCATTAAACGCAAAGCTTTACGGTATCCTTCTGGGTTCGCCATACCAAAATTACGGTATTGACGTGTTTTTGTATTAAAACCTTTTTGCTGACCTACAATCATAAACGACTGACCGTTTATTTTTCCAAGTCCCCCAACCATTGCTTTATCATCTTTAAAACCTCTGTCTCCATGAAGTTCTAAGAAAGTATCACCGCAAATTGCTTTGATATAATCTAAAGTATAAGGTCTGTTTGGGTGTCTTGATAATTGTACACGCTGCCAGGCTGTAAGATTTTTATATATTTCTTTCTTAGTTTGTTCTAATTTCTTGTTGATTTCTTTACAAGTTGGCGTAACATCAACATCAGATTCTTTTCCAATTATAACACACTTTTCTAACTGTTCTTCAAGTTCTTTTATTGGAAGCTCAAAATCTAAATATTCCATGGATTTTTGAATTTTGTTTTTAAATCGAACCGCAAATATAAAAATATTATACTATTCGTATTATTATTTCGTCTTTAAAATGAAAAAAAGCAATTTAAAAATAAGGTAAATACTACACTTTGTTTTTATTTTGATAATGTTTAAAAACACCATTCAAAATAACAGTAATGACAATTATAACAGCTCCGATATAAAATTCTACACTCATTTTCTCTTTACCGCCAAGAATAAAATAAGCCAAAAGAATTCCGTAAACAGGCTCTAAATTAGTGGTTAACATTACGGTATACGGAGTTAATCTCCGCATAACTTTTACTGATGCCGTAAATGCATAAGCTGTACAAACAGAAGCTAAAATCAATAATAAAACCCAATTGTTTATTGACATAACAAAAAAATCAGCATTGAATTTCCCTACCACTAAAAAGTAAATAGATATAAAGAAAACTCCTGCCCCAAATTCGTAAAATGTAATAACTGAAGGCTCGTGATCTGAGATTAATTTTCCATTCATCAATGTGAATAAAACCCCCAGAATAATTGAGATCAAAGCGTAATATACGCCTGTAAGATATTTTATTTCAACCTGTAATATCAATCCTAATCCAGCAATGATAACTAATCCGAAGAAAACTTCGTACCACAAAATTTTTCTTCCGTAAAAAAGTGGTTCGAGCAGAGAAGCGAAAAATGCTCCAAGCGAAAAAATCGACAGTGTTATAGAAACATTAGACACATGAATTGCCTTAAAAAAGAAAATCCAGTGCATGGCTATTAATAATCCAACAAAAATTAATTTGGCAAATGATTGTGCCGAAATAGAAAAAGACTGTTTTTTAAACAATATAAATCCTCCAAGAAATAGACCGGCAATAAGCATTCTAAACCAAACCAAATTCTCGGCATCAATTGTAATTAAAGCACCAAGAATGGCAGTAAATCCCCAAATAAAAACAATTAAATGAAGGTTTAAGTAACTTTTTAAATTATCGTTTCGCATTACGTAGTAAATAAACTGCTAAAATACCAAAAACAATATTTGGAAACCAAACAGCTAATAAAGGTGAGAAAGTAGATTTTTCGGCAAGAGTACCAAATATTTTATCAAAAAACACAAATGAAAATGCAATTGCGATTCCGATGGCAAGGTTCATTCCCATACCACCTCGACGTTTCATTGAAGAAACCGATACTGCAATGATTGTTAAGATAAAAGCAGAAACCGGAATACTATATTTTTTATAAAGAACTACCAGATAAGTATTGATATTTCCTGATCCTCTTTTTCTTTCTTTTTCAATAAAATCATATAATTTACCTAATGTCAATGTTTCAGCGATATATACAACTGGTGTTAAATCGGCCAGCTCAAACTTAAACTTTACGCTTTTTTCCGGCGATTTTTCGATTACATCATTCAATTCACCAAGTGTTCTTTTTGTATAGTCATACAAAACATACGTTTTTAACTTTGGGTCCCACTTGATACGGCTTGCTGTAATTTTATACGTAAGTTTATCTTTTTCAAAATGTTCCAATGAAAAATTGAATGCTGTTTTTGATTCTTCATTAAAACTGTTTACAAAAATAAAATCGTGATCATTAATTTGTCTGTAAACATTGGTGTTCTCGCCCCGCATGAGCTGCTTTCCATTTCCTTTTAAATAGGTGTACCTAAAATTGTTATACCCTTCGCTGGCAGCCGGAACTATAAAAAATCCCATCAGCAAAACAAAGACTGAAACGATAGATGCTCCAATAATATAAGGACGTAAAAAACGTGTAAATGAAATTCCTGAACTCAAAATGGCAATAATCTCAGTATTATTAGCCAGCTTTGAAGTAAACCATATTACCGATAAAAACAGGAATATCGGAAATAAAGAATTGATAAAATAAATTGTAAAATTGTAATAATAGAATGCAATGTCTAAAAACGGAATTTTGTTTTCGAGCATTTTATTTACTTTTTCAGAAACGTCAATTACGATTCCGATTGGTGCAAACAAAAGCAGCATCACAGAAAAAGTTCCGAGATATCTTTTTAAGATGTATTTATCTATTATTGACAGCATATAGTTTTTTTGTTTTTATTGTTTCAGGTTTCAGGTTTCAAGTTCTCTACAGAACCTGAAACCTGAAACCTGAAACTTGAAACTTTTTTAAAGTCTTTGACTCATATTTTTAACCATCATTTCTTTCCATGGTCTAAAATCGCCTGCTAAGATATGTTTTCTAGCCTCACGAACCAACCACATATAGAAACCAAGATTATGAATAGTTGCAATTTGTTTTCCTAAGTATTCATTAGCTGCAAACAAATGACGTAAATATGCTTTTGTATATTCTGTATCAACAAATGTATGCCCCATTTCATCGATTGGAGAAAAATCAGCTTCCCATTTTTTGTTTTTGATATTGATTGTTCCATTTGCTGTAAACAGCATTCCGTTCCTTGCGTTACGGGTTGGCATAACGCAGTCGAACATATCAATTCCTAATGCAATATTTTCTAATATATTTATAGGAGTCCCTACTCCCATTAAGTAACGAGGTTTATCTTCCGGAAGAATTTCGCAGACAACTTCTGTCATGACATACATCTCTTCTGCTGGTTCACCAACTGAAAGTCCACCAATTGCATTTCCCTGCTGACCTGCATTTGCAATATATTCAGCAGACTGGCGGCGTAAATCTTTGTAAGTACTTCCCTGAACAATCGGGAAAAACGTTTGTTCGTAACCGTATTTATAAGGAACTTTTTCCAGGTGATTAATGCATCGGTCTAACCAGCGGTGTGTCATATGCATAGATCTCTGTGCATATCTGTAATCGCAAGGATAAGGCGTGCATTCGTCAAATGCCATAATGATATCAGCACCAATTGTACGCTGAATTTCCATTACATTTTCTGGAGTAAAAACATGGTAAGAACCATCAATGTGCGATTTGAACTTTACTCCTTCTTCTTTAATTTTTCTGTTTGAAGAAAGAGAATACACCTGATATCCTCCAGAATCAGTCAAAATATTACGATCCCAATTCATGAATTTATGCAATCCTCCGGCTTTTTCAAGAATTTCTGTCTGCGGACGTAAATATAAATGATAAGTATTTCCAAGAATAATATCCGGATTAATATCGTCTTTTAATTCACGCTGATGCACTCCTTTTACAGAAGCTACTGTTCCAACAGGCATAAAAATAGGCGTTTCAATTACGCCGTGATCTGTAGTTATACTTCCCGCTCTCGCTTTAGACTGCGGATCTTTTTGTAATAAATCGAACTTCATTTGTTTCTTTTTTCAGTCGGCAAAGATAAGCTAATTTCAGGGAAATTTAAGTAATTAGATAATTTGTAAATTATAAAATTGAGTTAATTCAAAAACAATATAAACCCAAACTCCGGAAATTTTTAAATTTGAATAAAATCAATTAAAATGAATCTAGCCCAAAAACTTGGATATCCTGAAAACACCAAACTTTTAATTATTCACGCCGATGATGCCGGATTATCACATTCTGAAAATCAGGCAACTATAAAAGCGCTTCAAAATGGCTCTGTGAATTCATATAGTATAATGGTGCCGTGTCCGTGGTTCTATGAAATGGCTGTTTTTGCTAAAAACAATACCAATTATGACTGCGGAATACATTTGACTTTAACCTGTGAATGGGAAAATTATAAATTCGGACCTGTTCTTCCAGTTTCTGAAGTTCCAAGTCTAGTCGATCAAAACGGTTATTTTTATAAAACAAGAAAAGATTTTAAAGACAATGCAAAGCTTTCTGAAATAAAAAAAGAACTTACAGCTCAAATTGAAAAAGCATTACAATTTGGCATTAAACCAACACATCTCGACTCGCACATGTGCAGTGTTGGCGTAACTCCTGAAATTTTGGAGATTTACAAAGACCTTGGAAAAACATATAATTTACCTGTTTTCATTAATAAGGCTTTTGTAGAATCTATAAGCTTATCTGAAGAAAAATATAATTTTGAAGATATTCTTTTGGCAGACAATCTTTTAATTGGATATTATGATGATTTCGAAAAAGGGAAACTTAGAGAATCTTACGAAAAAGCTTTAGACAATATTCATTCTGGTTTTAATGTTTTTCTGCTTCATCCGGCTTTTGATGATTTTGAAATGCAGGGCATTACAATAAACCATCCCAATTTTGGCTCAGCATGGCGTCAGATTGATTTTGATTTTTTTACAGGTGATGAATGCAAAGCAAAACTAAAAGAAAATGGAATCCAGTTAATTACCTGGAAAGAAATTGGCGCGATTAGATAATGTGAATACTGCAATATCCCGATTCCAAAAATGTAACAAACAAAAACCTTTGATTTCCTAATTTTATAAAACACTTAAAATATTGAAATCATGATAAACTCAGAAAATAAAAACACAGCAAAAGAAGATCAAATTGAAAGAAATCTGGAAGATTTAAATTATCCGCCAAATGAAGACATTTACAGTCAGGAAGATGAATTAGATATTGATGCTGAAGATATTTCTAATGACAGAACTATCAATCAAAACAATCACGAATGGAAGCAAAACAGTGACAAACTTGGCGCTGATCTGGATGTTCCGGGTTCAGAACTTGATGACGATCAGGAAGAACTAGGTTCAGAAGACGAAGAAAATAATTTCTACAGCGAGGGCGATACCAACTAAAAAGTCAAACCTAACAAATTTCTACTACCACTTTTTTTGCCACAGATTACACAGATTCAATTGATTTTTAAAATCATTACAATCTGTGTAATCTGTGGCAAATTTTTATATACAATTATTAATTTCTTGTATTTTCATGAAATCTGATAAAAAAAGAGCAAAAAAATTTAACAATTGAAACAAACTAAAGCAGAAAATGATTTGTCTCCCCGCAAAATAACCTTTACTTTTGCTCCAGTTTAAACTTTTACATATAAAATGAAGCCTAACACACAACAATTAAGCGATTTAACTATCCAAGTTAGAAGAGATATTCTTCGAATGGTACATGCTGTCAACTCAGGTCACCCAGGTGGTTCTTTAGGTTGTACTGAATTTTTGGTTACCTTATACCAAAACATTATGGACCGCAAAGAAGGTTTTGATATGAACGGAATTGGAGAAGATTTATTCTTTCTTTCAAACGGACACATCTCTCCTGTATTCTATAGCGTTTTAGCAAGAAGCGGTTATTTTCCGGTTTCAGAATTGGCTACTTTCAGATTATTAGATTCTCGTTTACAAGGACATCCAACAACTCATGAAGGTTTACCTGGGGTTCGTATTGCGTCTGGTTCGTTAGGGCAAGGTTTATCTGTAGCTCTTGGAGCAGCGCAAGCTAAAAAATTAAACAAAGACAATCATATCGTTTATAGTTTACACGGAGACGGAGAATTACAAGAAGGTCAAAACTGGGAAGCTATCATGTATGCTTCTGCTAAAAAAGTAGACAACATTATTGCAACTGTCGATCTTAACGGTAAACAAATTGACGGAACAACAGATGAAGTTCTGCCAATGGGAAGCATCCGCGCTAAGTTTGAAGCTTTTGGATGGGATGTTTTAGATATTGAAGAAGGAAACAGTATTGACGCTATTCTTGCTGGTTTAACTGATGCTAAATCTAGAACAGGAAAAGGAAAACCAGTTTGTATTTTATTACATACAGAAATGGGTAATGGAGTTGATTTCATGATGCACACACATGCTTGGCATGGTAAAGCACCAAACAACGACCAGCTGGCAGCTGCTTTAGCTCAAAACGTTTCAACTTTAGCCGATTATTAAAAAGCTTTAAGCAGTAAGCATTAAGCTTTAAGCCTATTGCCTACAGCCTATTGCGTATAGCAAAAAATAAAAATGAAAAAATACGAAAATACAGGAAGCAAAGATACTCGTTCTGGTTTTGGAGCGGGAATGACTGAACTAGGTCAAAAAAACGAAAATGTTGTGGCATTATGTGCCGACTTAATTGGATCATTAAAATTTGATGATTTCAAGAAAAATCACCCAGAGCGTTTTTTCCAAATTGGAATTGCAGAAGCTAACATGATTGGTATCGCTGCAGGTTTAACAATTGGAGGAAAAATTCCATTTACAGGAACTTTCGCTAACTTCTCAACAGGAAGAGTTTACGATCAAATTCGTCAATCTGTTGCTTACTCAGATAAAAATGTAAAAATCTGTGCTTCTCACGCTGGTTTAACTTTAGGAGAAGATGGTGCAACTCACCAGATCTTAGAAGATATCGGATTAATGAAAATGTTACCGGGAATGACTGTAATCAATACTTGTGATTACAACCAGACTAAAGCCGCTACTATTGCATTGGCAGATCACCACGGTCCAGCTTATTTACGTTTCGGACGTCCAGTTGTACCTAACTTTACTCCTGCTGAAGAACCATTCGTGATTGGAAAGGCGATTTTATTAAATGAAGGAACTGATGTAACAATCGTTGCAACAGGTCACTTAGTTTGGGAAGCTCTTATCGCTGCTGAAGCTTTAGAAGCAAAAGGAATTTCCGCTGAAGTTATCAATATTCATACAATCAAACCTCTTGACGAAGAAGCTATCTTAAAATCTGTTGCAAAAACTAAATGTGTTGTAACTGCTGAAGAGCACAACTACCTTGGAGGTCTTGGAGAAAGTGTTTCAGGAGTATTAGCATTAAACAATCCAGCTCCACAAGAATTTGTTGCTGTAAAAGATAGTTTTGGTGAATCTGGAACTCCTGAGCAATTGATGGAAAAATACAAATTAAACAATCAGGCGATTGTTGAAGCTGTAGAAAGAGTAATCAAAAGAAAGTAATTTAATTTTCTTAAGCATAAAAAAAACCTCGAAGAAATTCGAGGTTTTTTTGTATCTAAACTTATCATTATTGTTTTTGATAAGGATATGATTTATCTAAATGAATTCTTAATCTTCCAGCTGCTGTATAATCTGCAGGTAAAAAACTTCTAGGATTAACTATAGACTCTGGTTGTCCTTCGGTTTTAAGAGGTCCTGTTGGTCTTCTCGGAATTCCTCTTGGCTCAGTCTCGTCAGTATTTGGCGTATTCGGATTATCTGCAACCGGATCCCAAGGATAATAAGTACTTACTCCATTAAATACTCCATCTACCCATCCCACTTGATTCGTAGGTTTTGTAACCTCGTAATAAGTAGAGAATCCGTCTCCATCATCATCTGTATCTACATAATCAGGTATACCATCTTTATCTGTATCATCTGCCACCATAGTCGCAGGAGGAGTTGGATATCTTGCTGTATCTCTAAAATCGTAAATATAACCATCTCTGTTTAAATCTTCATCAATATCCAAAACACCATCACCATCGTGATCTAATCTTTGCAGATCAAATAATTTAAAACTAAATACCAAAGGAGAATAGGCAGGAATATTATCGATACCATTGCCATAATAACCAAGTCCGGAAGGTAAGAACATAACACCCGCTCCATAATCTTTGTAAGTTATTGTCCCATCAGGAGATGCAGCATTTGCAGTTCCTGTTTTAAATTGAGGGAAAATTTCACCCCATCCATCTATTACAGATTGAGAAGAATACATATATAATTCAAAACTTCTGGATACACTATAAGAAGAATCAAACACAGTTCCATTTAATAAGCTTCCTGTATAAGCAACATTAACTCTGTCTGTATTTAATGGAGATAATCCAACTCCTTTGTTTAGAGTTAAATAATATACTTTATAAGTAACATCGTGATTATAAACCTCTCTTGTTTGCAAAGGATATGTCGTTTGATCCATGATAGAAACCTGCGATCCTCCAGCTGGAATTTTTTCAATTACAATATCAAAATCAGCTGAAACTGATTTTATATAATTCGTTTTTAAATATTTAACAATAGAGTCATTATCTGCTGCATACTGCTCCTTATAATCTCTCAAAGGAACTGTTTCCGGATCGTCATTGTCTTTATTACAAGAAACTATAGCAATACTTGCAAGTAATAAAATAAAGTAATATTTAAATTTATTCATTATTGTTAATTTTTTAGGTGCGCAAGATACAATATTGATTTATTTTTGTAAAGAATTTAACTTCGATTTTAGAAAAATTATGAGAATAGATAAATACCTATGGTGCGTGCGATATTATAAGACCAGAAACATGGTAACTGAAGCCTGCAAAAAGAACCAGGTTACTGTAAATGGGCAGGTTGCAAAACCATCAAAAGAGGTTTTTCCTACTGATCGAATTACCTTTAGAAAAGATCAGATTACACAAATTATAACGGTGTTGGATATTCCGGAAAATCGTGTTGGCGCTAAACTTGTCGATATATACCGCAAAAACGAAACGCCGCCTGAAGCTTATGCACATTTAGAAATGCTAAAACTTTCAAAAGAACATTATCGTAAAAGCGGAGCCGGAAGACCTACTAAAAAAGACCGAAGAGACATTGATGATTACGGAAGCGATTTTATCGACGACGAAGAACACGAAGATGAAATTTAAAATCAAAAAATCTGAATTCTAAAATCTAAAATCTAAAATTCTAATCGTATTTTAGCAAAAAAATAAATCATGAGCAAAAATATCATTTTAACCAATCAGGAAATCGAACACAAAATAAAACGTATCGCATATCAAATTTACGAGACATTTGTAGACGAAGACGAAGTGGTAATTGCCGGAATTGCTTCCAGCGGTTCTATTTTTGCTCAAAAAATTGTTACGGCACTAAACAGTATCTCTACACTAAAAGTATCCTTTTGCGAAGTTAAAGTTGACAAACAAAATCCGCAATTACCAATACAAACCTCTTTGTCTCCACAAGAATATTCAAACAAAGGATTAGTTTTGGTTGATGATGTCTTAAATTCAGGCACAACATTAATCTATGCCGTACGTCATTTTCTGGATGTACCGCTTAAAAAATTCAAAACAGCGGTACTCGTAGACCGAAATCATAAAAAATACCCAGTGAAAGCCGATTTTAAAGGCATTTCCTTATCGACTTCTTTATTAGAGCATGTTCAGGTTGTTTTTGATGAAAAAGGAGACAGTTACGCCTTTTTAAGCTAATAACTGTAAAATATCCTCAACCGTTTCGTCGACAGTTTTATTATCTACTACAACTTTATGTTGTGCGTGGTTATAATAAAAGCTTCTGTCGAATAAATGCTTTGCAATAAACTCTTTCATTTCTTCTTCGTCCATATCTGCAATTAAAGGACGTTTACTTTTATTATGTACCAATCTATTATATAAAGTCTCAATAGAAGCCTTTAAATAAATAGAAACAATATCTTCTCGTTGAAGTAATAAATGATTATTGGCATAACATGGCGTTCCTCCGCCCAAACCAATAATATTATTTTCCGGAGATTGGAGTAATTCCAGAAACATTTCATGCTCTAATTTTCTAAAATAGATTTCTCCATGCTGCTCAAAAATCTCTTTGATTGATAAATTTACCTTTTTTTCGATGTAAACATCCAAATCAAGAAACGGAATATTTGTAATTTTTGATAGATTTTGGGCAATTGTTGACTTTCCGCAGCCCATATATCCTAATAAGACGATTTTTTTCATTCTAATAAAACCCTATAAACTAAGGGATTGTAAATTTTGGTTAAAAAAAGACAAATTTAAAACAAAATTGCTTGGAAATAATAAAATAAACTCCTTATATTTGCACCCGCAATCAAGAAATCAAAATGACTCGATAGCTCAGTCGGTAGAGCACATCACTTTTAATGATGGGGTCCTGGGTTCGAGCCCCAGTCGGGTCACAAAATTTGTGATTTACAAAATAAGTTTTCTTGAAAGCAATGACTCGATAGCTCAGTCGGTAGAGCACATCACTTTTAATGATGGGGTCCTGGGTTCGAGCCCCAGTCGGGTCACAAAAAGGTCGAGTATTAATTTACTTGACCTTTTTTCATTTTTGGCCATGTGGAGAAACGGTAGACTCGCCATCTTGAGGGGGTGGTGCTCGTAAGGGCGTGAGGGTTCAAATCCCTCCATGGTCACTATAAAATTGAAAAGCCTGAGAATCTAGATTCTCAGGCTTTTTTATGGTTCAAAAATTTTTCAGATTCTTTATTTAGCAAATTTGTATTTACATATCCAATATTGTAAAATCTCTCAAAAAAATATTTCTTACATTCGTTTAATAAAATTAAAATGATTCCCTGTTTACTATTTGTAATTAAATATAATTAACACCAAGAGACTAATGAAATACTACAAATACATTTAATATTATGCTTAGCATTTATCTTTAACTCATGTACAAGTGTAAAGCTCCCTTCAAAAGAAATACCTAATGATTTAGAAATGACTAATGATGAAGGAATTGTTATTGGTGCTATTTCTATAGACAAAAGAAATTATGCTAACGGAGTATATCTCTATTACAGTCAACAGAATGAAACTGACGAAAAAAAGTTCGATATAATAAAAATTGTGCCTCCGCAAACTTTCTATGTTCACTATGAACCAGACTTATTTGATGAATATAAAGCCGTACATTATTTTAAAATTAAAAAACCAAAAGGGAAATATTCTTTTTTTGGCAGGAAAGTCGTTCATCATGGAGTACAGCAATATACATATTTAACATATCCAATCGATTTTCCTTTTGAAATACAAAGCGGGAAAATAAAATATATTGGAGAAATAAATTTTAAAAAAGACGAAACTTTTGAAATAAATGATAAATCTGAAAGAGATCTAAATAAATTAAAAGAAATGTTCCCTACATTAATAATAGAAAAATAAATATTTTTTTTCTATTACTAATAACCTTAACAGCATTATAATTTACTTCATAAAAATCTTCTAAAGTGAATTATTATCTATTTCATAACAATATTGATTTTATAAAAAAGCCTCTCAAAGTCTTAAAACTTTGAAAGGCTTTTTAAAACCAGAATCAAATCCAGCACCTAAATTTATTTCTTAATTATCTTTTCTACAGATTTTCCTTTTTCTGAAGTTATTCTAACGAAATACAATCCGTTTGATTGGTCTGAAAGATTAATTTTTGAACTGTTCTTGTTTTCAATTACCGTTTGAAGTATTCTTCCCTGCACATCAAATAATTCAATTAATTTTAATGTATTATCACAGTTTATAAATACCTCCTCTTTTGTTGGATTTGGGTAAACACTAACACTTTTATCGGTATCAAAATCTTTATTTCCTAATGATTTAAAAATGGTTTCAGCAGTATTGGTTTCAACTGCTTCATTATAATCAAAATAAATATCCGCTTGTTTTTCAACCTCATCTCCTGAATTAAGCGAAGGCTGTGTTTTTATCTTAAATAAGATATTTCCGTGGCCACCAACCGGAGGTGTTTTGGAAACGCTCAAATTGATTTTCGCAAAAATAAATTCAGCAACATTTCCTTTAACCACAACATTTACAGAATGTGATGCATCTAAAAGCTGAAGTGAATTAATATCATATTTCGTTTTATCAATAACTACTTTTACCACTACATTTTCAGCTTCGGCAGTTCCTGTATTTTCAAAATTGATTCCGTAGTGCAGATAATCTCCAATTGTTGACGGCGAAACGCTCTCACCTTCTAAACACGTAATATCATTTGGATCAAATGAACCTATTATTTCCTGATTAAAGACAAATTGATTATCTGCCGGAATAATATCTCCTGCAATTGGATTTATCGTTGCTGTAAAGTTTAAAATATCTCCAATATTAGCCGGCGGACTCTGAACCGGAGAATTTACATTTAATCCCACATAAATTCTTCTGCTTTCAAAAGGCAGTAAATTTGAATAATTCCAGCCTAAAACACCTGGCGTTTGTACATTTGGCGCCAAAGTAGCAATTCCGTAATGCAGTATATTTTGATTGTATGTAAAATCTACAGTTCCGTTTAAGGTTTGATTTCCTTTATTTCGTATCAAAATCTCATACCAGGCCATAAATCCCGGTTTTGCAGGATAAATGGGCGCAATTACGATTTCTGCATCGCTGTTTGTTCCTAAAGCGCTTACGCAAAAGTTTTGCACTGCTGTGTTATTGTTATTGTCTGCAAAAGAAACTGAAGGCGTTGTTGGAGAAACAGTAAAGAAAGTTGGGTTTTCAATCGAAGTTAACACATTGAAATTTCCTGCATCGGTAAAAAAAGTATATTTCCCATTTGCATCTGTAAAAGTTGAGCTTATGGCAGATCCATCGATTAAATTCACTTTGACATTTGCTTGTTTAGAATCTGCTGCATCACAGCCATTGTTATCTACATCAAAAGCGATTGTTCCTGTTATTGTATTGTAATTTCCACCCGGATTAAAACTGCAATATGAGTTTACAACCACATTAGACAAACCTATACCAGTTAAATAGCTTTTTGTTTCTGCCACATTTGCATCATCCTGACACACAAAAATTAAACTTGTATTTCCTGAATTAATATACAAATCTTCATCACGTCCGTTTTTTGCAAACACCATTTTTAAATTTGGATTATCATTTGCTGTCAAAGATTGTAAAGCCGAAAAACCAGAAACATCAATATTTTGCAATCCCGTTTTTGAAACATTTAAAATTTTGACATTTGGCGAATCTGAGAAATCTACAGATGCTAAAGGAATATCAGAAAAAAACACATTTGCCAGCAAACTACAATTTGTTAAATCAATTGAATTTAAATTATTATAACTGCAATCTAAAATATTTAATTTACTTAATCCTGACAGGTTAAGCGAAGTTAAAGGTGCTTTTTGAACATTTGTTCCGGCAAGAGTTAGCGTTTCAAGCGCACTGCAGCCCTGAACATTAATTGAATTCAATACAGTACTGGTATTGGTGATAATTTTAAGTGAACTGCAATTTGAAAAATCACCATTTACAACAGGATTATTTTGAATAAGTAGTGTTTTCAAATTGGTACATCCTGAGAAATTAAGAGTCGCCGTTGGGTTACTATCTATTTCTATAATTTCTAAATTCGTATTTCCTGAAAGATTTAATGACGGAATCTGATTTGTATTCAGATAAACATTTTTCAAATTAACAGCTCCGGTTAGATTTAAATTTGAGATAGAATTTGATTGTGCTCTGAGATCTGTAAGGTTTGGAGAGGAACTTAAATCTAATGCAGTTAACTGGTTACTGTTACAGTTAAGATTTAAAAGTGCAGAACATCCTGTAAGATTTAAATTAGTCAACGCATTACTAGACAAATATAAAATCTGAAGCGCGCTACAGCCTGACAAATCCAAAGATGTCAGCAGATCATTATCCGTAATTTGAAGATTTACTAAACTTGAACAGTTTGAGAAATCAGCAGTTTTTAATAATCGATTTAAATCAAAAGTTGACTGCGGAAAATTTAACAAGGTGCAGCCTGAAGCATTTATACTTTCTAAAGTTAGATTATCTGTTATTAAAAAAGTAGTAAGCTTTGTTAATCCCGAAACATCTATTGTTGTCAGTTTATTATTTACCGCATTAAAATATCCCAGATTCGGACAGCCTGTTAAATCTAAATCTGTTAAAACATTATCTTCTAAATATAATTGTGTCAAACCGGAAAGATTACTTGCATTAAAAGCTGACAAAACAGGATTTTGCTGCGCTACGATATTAGAAAGACTAGAACTATTTGAAATATTCAAAGTGGTCAACAACGGATTTTCCATAAAAGTAACCGTCGTTAAACCGTTCATTCCAGAAACTGTTGCCGTTGTCAAAGTTGGACTTTTAACGTAAATCGTCTTCAAATTTGGCATCCCGGTTAAATTAATCGAAGTCGTGCTGATTCCGTTAAAACCTAATTCGGTCACATTGGTAAAACCTTCAATTCCCTGAATATTCGTTACCAAGTTTGCATTGGTCCCTTCAATCCAGAGTTTATCGATCAAAGCCGCTTCTGAAACCTGAATCTGATTATCAAAATTAGTATCAATTCTGGTAACAGCCAGGCCGCCAGAATAAGCCGTAAAGTTTGCCGCACCGCCATTTACCAACATGTTTTTTAATGTTGGGTCAGCAAAAGTCAGAACCTGAGCTTTCAGCATAACGGTGAAAAACAATAAAAATATAGGTAGTTTTTTTCTCATAACTAATGATTGTTTTTGGTTGTTTGGGATAAATAATTAAAGAGCATTAATTAATTCCTGTAATTTTTCTTTTTTGCTCTGAGCGATCGGAATATTCGAATTATCAGCCATAATCACATAACCGCCATCTGTTTTAATGTACGATTTCAGATAAGCTAAATTGATTAAATGCGATTGATGAATACGCTCAAAACCATGTTCAGACAATAATTCTTCGTATTCTTTAAGCGTTTTAGAAATCAATATGGGCTTGTGATTTTTAATAAAAAACTGCGTGTAATTAATTTTTGCTTCACAGCGAATGATATCCGAAACTTCAAATAAATGAATACCATCACTGGTAGAAAGTGCAATTCGTTTAAAATTGTCTACTTTTTTTCGGATGTTTTCGAGCAGTAAATCAATGTTTTCAAAAGAATTATTTTTCCCAACGGCTTCTTTAATTTTCGCCATCGTATCCTGCAATTCTTCCGGATCAACAGGTTTCAGGATAAAATCAAGTGCACTAAATTTAAATGCTTTGAGAGCGTATTGTTCATGCGCAGTGATAAATACGATGTGAGCATTTAGTTTTCCGTTTACTTTATTTAATCTTTCCAGAATATCAAAACCGGTTCCGTCGGTCAAATGAATATCCAGAAAAATAACCTGAGGCCTTAATTTTTCAATAACGGCAATTCCGGTTTTTACACTTTCGGCTTCGCCAATAATCAAAATATCATTTGTATAACGTTCTAAAAGCGCTTTTAGACCTGTTCGCAAATGTTTGTCGTCCTCAATTAATACTGCTGTTATCATTTATTAAAAATTAGGGTATGTATTGAACAGGAAGACGTAAAACGACTTTTGTTCCTGTTTTTTTATTTTCTGATTGTAATTCAATTATTTCTATTTGTGCCGATTTTGAAGTTATAGATTCCATAATTTCCAAACGCTTTTTGGTAATTCCCAAAGCCATTGATTTATGTGCTGTAACCGAGTTTTCTTTTAAATGTTTCGATTCAGATAAACCAATTCCGTCATCGGTAATCGTACAAATCAGCTTCTCTCCTTCTACATCAAAATCAACCTCAATTTTTCCGGTTCCTTCTTTGGGAACAATTCCGTGAAGAATGGCATTTTCAACAAAAGGCTGAATCAGCAGCGGCGGAAGTCCCATATTAAATTCAACCTTATCGCTTGATCGTATTTCAAACTCAAATTTGTCATGAAAACGCAGTTTTTCTAATTCAAGATAATTCTGCAGACTTTCAATTTCTTTATCAATCGGAATCAAAGAACCTTTAGAATATTCGAGCGTCAAACGCATCAACTTAGAAAATTTTGAAAGATATTTTAAGGCAGAATCCGTTCCGTTTTGAACTATAAAACTCGAAATCGAACTCAGACAATTAAATACAAAATGCGGATTCATTTGCAAATGCAGTGCTTTCTGTTCATATTCGGCAACTTCTTTTTTAAGTGTAAGCTGGCGTTTTACCTGCATTCTGTTATAAATTACGAGAATCAGCGCTATTAAAAGCAATGCACCTAAAATCGAGAAAATGACAAACTGAATCTGTCTTTTATTTTTTTCAGACAGCAAAGCTTCTTTTTTTCTGTACTCATAATTCACTTCAGCCAAAGCAAATTTCTGACTGGTTGCTTCATTAATAATGCTATCTCGTGCTGCAACATAATTTTTATAATGCAATAGAGCAGCTTTTGAATCATTTAGAGCTTCATATAATTCGCTCAGCAATTTTTCAGAATGATAAGTTTGATCCAGAACTCCAATTTCTTTTGCATAATCAAGTGACTTTTGAGCAAAAGGCATTGCTTCTTTGTATTTTTTTTGATTTTGAAGCAGACCGGCAATATTGTATAAAGAAAGAGAAGCACCAAATTTATTCTGCAATTCCTCATATAAATTCAGTGATTTTGTATAATATTCATTAGCAAGATTTACATTGTTTTCTTTGTTATAATAATCGCCCAAATAATTACACAAAAGCGCAAAGCCGCGTTTATTGTCATTGGCTTCAAAAAGTTTCTTAGCTTTTTCATAATACAAAAGAGCATTTTTATTTTGTCCCGTTTCAAAATAAATGGCACCAATATTCGTCAAAGTAACAGCTGCATTTTGTTCTCCTAATGCCGACTGTATTTTGGATGCTTTTTTTAAGTATTCTAATGCTTTGGAATAGTTTTGCTGCGATTTATAAATAATTCCGATATTATTCAGTGTTTTAGAAACACTCGCCTGTTCATCGATTTCCTGATACAGTTTTAAGGCTTCTTCATAATTTTTCAATGCCAAAATCTGATTGCTCTGCTCAGAATATACTACGCCGGAACTTGCATAAGAACGCGCCAAACCGCTTTTTGCTTTCTTACTTGAATCATCTTCCAGCACTTTTTTAAATTCGGACTGTGCTTTTTTGAAAAATTGCAATGCTGTTGGGTAATTTCCTAAAATGATCGACGCATTTCCTTTATTAACATATGCAGTAGCAAGTCCGAAAGTATAATTGAATTTCAAACTTAGATTTGCCGCTTTTTGAGCAAAAAACAAGGTCGAATCTGGATCGATTTCTTTATATAAATCGGCAATTTTATTATACTGATTGATTTTTGAAGTATCAATTTTAGTATACTGCAGCACTCTTTTCAGGCTGTCGATCTGCACGTTTTGAGCATTCGAAATCTGCCATGTAAAAAAGAAGAAAAAGAAAATTATTTGACGTAATTTTTGACTCACTATTTTTTAATTTGCTTGTTGTGAAACAAATGTATAATATGTTTTCTACTATTTTAACATCAATTATTATTTATCAGGTTTCAGTTATTATTTGATTTTTTTGAATTATTTCAAATATCAGACAGCTAAAAACTTAATTACTGCCTTTCCTAATTCTTTTTTAATTTTCCTTATCAATGTTTGGTTTAAAAATAATTTTAACATTATTTTTTTGTAAACTAAAGACTACTATTTAATATAAATTTATAAGACAATTACTATATTAGCTGCTAATCAAATTAATTAATACTTTTTTATGAAAACAAAATTTTTAAAATTAGCAGGAGCATTTTGCGCATTGTTATTGATTCATTCTTGTCAGAAAGATGAACTTCCGTTAAATGCAAAAAATGACAGCAATTTAATTGAAGAAGAAAGAGCAACGGGATATATTCCTTCTACTCCTGAACAGCTGGCGCAGCTTAGAACTTTAAAAACATCTTCACTTACAAGAAAAGAGGCAATTCCTGCACGCTACGAACTACCAGAACTACCAGTCGCCCTTAACCAACGTTCAAAAGGGTCTTGCGTTCCTTATTCAATTGCCCATGCTATTACTTTATTAAAAAGTGAATCGAAAACATTAGTCGATGGAAGTCCAGACTTTAGTATTTACCCTAGTGGAGATTATATATATGAAAAGTATAAAGAAGATAAAAATACTTGTAATGATGGTGTTTATTTTTGGGAAGCATTAGATGCATTAAAAACAGAAGGAACTCCTAGCTATACTGATATGGGATACGTAAACTGTGGCGTTCTACCTAATGCTTCTCAACAAAATAATGCAGCAAAAAACAGAATATTTGACTATGCTGTAATAAGAACACCAGATGGCTTTAGAGGAACAATCGAAGATATGAAAAGACAAATTGCAAAAGGAAACCCTGTAATTATAGGAATGGAGATTGATAGAGACTTTGTTTCCAGCTCCATCCGTTTATGGGATAAAAACAATTCTGCTTTTTATGGAAATCATGCCGTTGTTTTAACTGGTTACGACGATGAAAAACAAGCCTTTAGGCTTCTTAATTCTTGGGGATCAAATTGGGGAGAAAATGGATATATCTGGGCTACATACAGCAAAATAGATGAAGCCATGCATGGCGATGTTTATGTAATACAAAAAGATAATCCATTGACATATAGAACAACCGACAAACCTTTTATTTACATAGGTAAGGATGTGAGCTCTCCAGCCGACAATATTCATTTTCCTATGGGTCAGCCGGCACCATTTATAAAAAATGGTGAATTTTATTGGAATAACAGTTCTGTAATACCTTATTTTGAGCAATATATTAATCCAACCTTAGTTTTAGGTTATCATATACCTGCTAATAATGAAGGAATTGATATAGATGGAGATTTTACTTTTGAGGTAAGAATAAGAATAGAATCCAGTAAAAACACTACTTATCCGGCTAATACCGCAAAAGGACTTCAATTAAACTTATGGAATGGTAATTATGGAGGAATTAATAAATCTATGAGCTGTACTGTTCCTATGGAAGGACTAAACAAAGAAACTGTCTTTACAAATACTTTAGGTGAAACTTATCGCTATGTAGTAGATACTTATGTGCATGATTATAGAGTCACTAATAATTCTTTCGAAAGAGACAGGACTATACGATTCCATATTAAAGACGGTAAATTCTTCTTTGAAAATACTAGTATAAAAATGCCATCAGGGCTTAATAGGTTAAGAGATTTTGATATAAAAAACATCGGTACCATAGGTGCTATTACTGATATTAGAGTGTATAAAAATGGTAAGATAATGGCAATAGATAATTTTGACACAAAGACACCATGGATGCAGTTTTATGAATAATCACTAAAACTAATAATGTAAAGGGCGCAAAGAATTTCTTTGTGCCCTTCTATATTATTTACAATTATTTCTAACTTAAATTTAAATATATCATTCCAATTTTTTTGTAAATTCATCATGAATTACAACTAATTTTCTCCAAAATTATTCACTAAAAAATAAACGTATGGCACGAATACATTTATTTGAATTTGAAGATCAGCAGTGGTTTCCGGTTTTCTTAAGAAATTACATTACCGATTTTTTACAGTTTCTTTCTAACAAAACAGGAATGTATAAACCTGCCGTTCCTTTAATTATCGATTTATTAAAAAAAAATAATACCAATACAATTGTTGATTTAGCTTCAGGCGGAGGCGGCGGATTGATTTGGTTAAACTCTGAATTAAAAAAAGAAATCCCGGATTTGAAAATCGTCTTAACAGATTATTTCCCTAACATTCCCGCTTTTGAATACACTAAAAAACAAGCTGACAATTTCGAATATAGCAGCGATTCTATAGATGCCAGAAATGTTCCTTTAGAATTAAAAGGACTTAGAACACAATTTCTTTCTTTGCATCACTTTAAACAAAACGATGCTAGACAAATTCTGCAAAACGCGGTAGATTCTAAATCTCCAATTGCCATTTTTGAAGTTCAGGAAAGAAGTTTTCCAAGCATACTGGCGATGATTTTTTCTCCAATAAGCGTTTTGCTGACAACTCCCTTTATCAGACCTTTTAAAATTGGACGTATTATTTTTACTTATTTAATTCCCGTTGTTCCGCTCTTTGTTTTGTGGGACGGAATTGTTTCTTCGTTAAGAACCTATTCTGTAGAAGAAATGAAAGATCTTATAAATAGTTTAGAAAACACGCAAAATTACAATTGGAAGATCAATCGTGTAAAATCTGGTCCGGGCGTTGTTTTATATTTATTAGGAACAATTGATAATTGATAATTGTTAATTGTTAATTGTTAATTGTTAATTCATAAATATTATTTTACAAAAGAATTCTTTTTCAAAAACAAAACTTTCATAAATTCGTTGGAAATAATTAACCACTAATCCCAAATTAGTTTATGAAAAACCTACTATTATTATCATTTATTATGATAAGCTTTTCGTCGTGGTCACAAACCTCGGAAATTTATTTTAACAAAGCTTTTAATAAAGCTTCAGCCGGAAATTACAAAAGTGCAATTGCTGATTACACAAAAGCCATCAAAATGCGTCCTAAGTTTGTCGAAGCCTATCAAAATCGAGGTGTCGCAAAATATAAACTCAACGACTTAAAAGGCGCTATGGCTGATTTTGACAAAACCATCGAATTAGACAACATGAATGCCGATGCCTTTACCGGACGCGCCAATGTAAACTTCATGCTCTTAAAATACAAAGAAGCTATTGAAGACTGTACCTCATCACTTGGCTTAAACCCAAGAGATTATGTTGCTTACAATTTAAGAGGTTTAGCTTATAATAAAATTGGCAACAAAACAAATTCGTGCAGCGATTTTACAAAAGCAATTGAATTAGGAAGTCAAAGTGCCATAAAAAACAGAAGCACTTTTTGTAAATAATAGATCAAATTTGTGTTAACAAAAAGTAATCTGCAAAAGAAGGTCTTTGCAGATTACTTTTTCTATCATTTTAATAAAAAAATACGGCACATTTTTTAGTAATCGGGTTATTGTTACATTTGTTACAAACTAACCTGATTATGATAAACCACTACTTTTCAAAACATTACAAAACCAAAATTTGCTTTATTATATTGATTTTCTTTTTTTCGATCAATATAAAAGCACAAACTTTTACAGATAGTAATTTACCAATTGTTGTTATTAATACGGATATTGATCCTAATACAAACCAGCCAATTGAAATTCCGGATGATCCGAAAGTTTTGGCAACAATGAAAATCATTAAAAGACCAGACGGAAGCCGAAATTACTTAACAGATATTACCAATAGCACTTATCTAAATTATGACGGCCGCATTGGCATTGAACTTCGAGGATCGACTTCGCAGTCACTTCCAAAAAAACCTTATGGTTTTACAACTTTAAAAGCCAACAATACCAGCAATAATAATGTAAGTTTATTGGGAATGCCTGTTGAAAATGACTGGATTTTAAATTCATTAGCTTTTGATCCGTCATGTATTCGTGATTATATATCGTATAATTTATCCCGTCAAATTGGTGATTATGCTACCAGAACAGTGTATTGCGAAGTTGTAGTTAATAATGAATACAAAGGTTTGTACATTTTACAGGAAAAAATAAAATCGAATGTAAACAGAGTAAACGTTATCAAAATGGCTGATACCGATAATACACTTCCAAATGTAAGCGGAGGATATATTACAAAAGCCGACAAAACAACCGGAGGTGATCCTATTGCCTGGACAATGCCGTCTTACATTGGTTCTGTTGATTTTATTCATGAATTACCAAAACCGGAAAACGTTACCACACAGCAAAACGATTATATAAAAAGTCAGTTTTTAAATCTTGAAACTACTTCAAACTCACACAATACAGATTTGGCATCGGGTTATTCATCTATTATTGATGTTCCTTCCTTTATAGATTATATGCTTTTGGCAGAATTGGCTTCAAATGTAGACAGTTATCAATTCAGTACTTATTTTCATAAAGACAAAGAAGGAAAACTTCGTGCAGGTCCTATCTGGGATTTTAACTTAGCTTATGGAAACGATTTATTTATGTGGGGTTATGACCGAAGTAAATACGATGTCTGGCAGTTTTCTAACGGAGATAACGAAGGAGCTAAATTTTGGCAGGATTTGTTTAATGACACTACTTTTAAATGTTATTTTTCTAAAAGATGGAACGAACTTACGCAAACAGGTCAGCCTTTTAATTATAACAGTCTGGAGCAGTTTATAGACCAAACTGTAAATTATATCAGCGAAGCAAAAATTAGAGAAAATCAAAAATGGGGAACAATTCCAAATGATGCTGTGGAAATTAACAATCTGAAATTGTTTTTATCGAATAGAATTGCATGGATAAACAGTCAGTTAGGAAGTTTCAGCGCCTGCAGCAATGTAGAAACACCATCGCTGGTAATTACAAAAATAAATTATAATCCGGGCGTTTCAGCAAATTTTCCAACCAGCAACGATCTTGAATTCATAGAAATAAAAAATACCGGAAACACAACCGCAAATCTAACCGGAGTTTATTTAAAAGAATTGGGACTTTCGTATCAATTTCCTGCCAATTCAACACTTGCGGCCAATCAAACTATTTATATTACAAGCAATAAAACTACTTTTGAATCTAAATACGGCGTAACGGCTTTTGGGCAGTTTTCACGTAATTTATCCAATACATCACAAAAAATTGTTTTAGCCGATGGATTTGGAAACACAATTGATACTGTTGAATATTCAAACGCAAATCCGTGGCCAAATGCTGATGGAAACGGAAGTTATCTGCAGCTTACCAGTACAGAATTAGACAATGCATTAGCCTCAAGCTGGGCTGCCGTTTCTGACAATACTTTATCAGTAACAGAAAATCCTGAATTGCAAAGTGCGGTTTTATATCCAAATCCGGTAAAAAATATTTTGACCATTCAGGCAGAAAAACCAATTTTAGGTTACAAAATATATGACGTTTCCGGGCATTTATTATATCAGTCTAAACAAGATTCAAATACTTTAAAAACAGATTGGAGTTTATATCCAAAAGGCATATATTTCATCTCTATTTCTAATGAAAATGGATCGAGTACTAAAAAAATCATCAAACAATAATTTGGACAGAAATTAAATGTCACTTATAAGAAAAATAAGCAATACCCTTCAAACCGATAAAAATTCAGGATTTGGAACCAATGCCGGCAGTTACGGTGGAAGATTTGTAAACAAAAACGGAACTCCGAATATTGAAAAAAGAGGAATGAATATTCTTCGCAGAATCAGCTGGTATCATACCATGATTGATATGCCCAATTGGAAATTCATGCTCATTTTGTTTACTTTTTACATTGTAATCAATTTTATATTTGCCGTAATTTATTATGTAATAGGTATTGAACATCTTGACGGAATTGCTCCTTCGGGAAGTATTTTAACACAATTTGGACAGGCTTATTTTTTTAGTGCACAAACGTTTACAACGGTTGGTTACGGACATATAAGTCCAACCGGATTTTTAACAAGCGCCTTATCGGCCGCCGAAGCCTTAATTGGTTTATTGAGTTTTGCCATTGCAACAGGTTTATTTTTTGGAAGATTTAGCAAACCAACTGCCTTTTTAAAGTTTTCACATCATGCTTTAATTTCTCCTTACGGGGAAATTAAAGGTTTGATGTTACGCCTTGTTCCTTTTAAAAATACCAATTTTACCGATGCCACAGCAAAAGTAACTTTAGGAATGAGCCTTGAAGAAAACGGCGAAAGAGTAAATAAGTTTTACAATTTAGAACTCGAGTTAGACCGTATAAATGCTCTTTCGTTGAGCTGGACATTAGTTCATCCCATAAACGAAAACAGTCCGTTATATAATTTTACCGAAGAAGATTTCAAAAAAACACATGGCGAAATTCTGGTTTTCATTACCACTTTTGATGATATGTTCAGTAATACCGTGGCCGCCAGAACTTCATACACATTTGACGAAATAATTTATGGCGCAAAATTTAAAACCATGTACAACCGAAGCAAAGATGGTTCTAAAACTATTTTACATTTAGATAAATTAGATCAGTTTGATACTGTAAATTTCTCGTAAAGCATCATTTTTACGTAGTTTTACGGGTTTTTTGAGATTTTATTTTACTTTTGTTTACTTAATGGTATAGAAATGGTAAACAACATAAAAACTGTTTTCAGTATAAAAGATCTCGAGAATTTATCCGGAATAAAAGCACACACGATTCGTATTTGGGAAAAAAGATATAATATTCTAGAACCAATGCGTACGGATACCAACATAAGGCTTTATAATCTCCAGAATCTCCAGAAACTTTTAAACATCACATTATTACACGAATACGGTTATAAAATTTCTAAAATCGCAACCTATCCAGAAGAAAAAATTCCACAGTTAGTACGTGAAATTATATCAAAGAAAAATTCTCAAAACTATGCCATAACTTCATTTAAAATGGCCATGATGAATTTTGATCAGGAACTGTTTTTCAACACTTTTGACTGGCTTATTTCTGAAAAAACATTTAAAGAAGTTTTCAAAGAACATTTTCTTCCCCTTCTGAAAGAATTAGGATTATTATGGCAGTCAGAAACGATAACGCCGGCAAATGAACATTTTATGAGCCATTTGATTAAACAGAAAATCTTAATTTACACCGAAAGTCTTCAAATTCAGAAACCAACAAAAACAGACAGAATTTTTGTTCTTTCGCTTCCTTTAAATGAAATTCATCAAATAGGTTTGCTTTACCTTCAATATGAAATTTTATCTAAAGGCTACAAAACCATTTATTTAGGCGAAAGTATGCCAATCGAAAATCTGCAGGATTTAACCAAACATTTCGAAAATATCACTTTTGTATCTTTTATGACAATTCAGCCGGATCGTAATGTTATCAACCAGTACGTCAAGTCAATGGGACAAAAATTACTCCAAAAAAACAACGAAATTTGGCTTATGGGTAAAATGGTAGAGCATATCGATAAAAAATCTTTACCAGAAAGAATCCGCATTTTTGATTCGATGGAAGAAACAATGGAAACAATTTAAATATTTTGTTTAAAGTTTTTGTATATTTGTTAAACAAATGACAAAGACAATAGCAATAATAGGTTCAGGCTTTTCATCGTTAGCCGCTTCATGTTACTTGGCTCAGCAAGGAAACAAGGTCACTATTTTTGAAAAAAATCAAACCATTGGCGGTCGCGCCAGACAATTCAAAAAAGATGGTTTTACCTTCGATATGGGGCCAAGCTGGTACTGGATGCCCGATGTTTTTGAGCGTTTTTTTCAGGATTTCAACAAAAAAACTTCTGATTATTATGAGCTTGTAAAACTGAATCCCGCTTATCGGGTTTATTTCGGTATAAATGATTTCATCAGCATTTTTGATAATCTCGAAGAAATAAAAAATACATTTGAAGAAATTGAAAAAGGAAGCGGTCAAAAGCTGGAAACCTTTATCAACCAAGCCAAAAGCAATTATGATATTGCCATAAAAGAATTGGTTTACCGCCCCGGAGTTTCTCCATTTGAATTAATTACCAAAGAAACTGCCCTAAAACTCAATCAGTTTTTAGGAAATGTCAGCGCAGATATCCGCAGGAAATTCAAAAACAAAAAACTCATTCAGATTCTGGAATTTCCGGTTTTATTTCTTGGAGCAAAACCTGCTAAAACGCCATCATTTTATAATTTTATGAATTATGCCGATTTCGGCCTCGGAACCTGGCATCCAAAAACAGGAATGTTTGACGTTATACGCGGAATCGAAAAATTGGCTTTAGAACTTGGCGTTACCATCAAAACCAATTCGCCAATTGAAAAAATAATCGTTGAAGACAAAACTGCAAAAGGAATTATAATTAATGGCGAAATTATAAAAGCCGATATTATTTTAAGTGGAGCCGATTATCAACATACCGAAACTTTACTTGAAAAAGAGCATCGTACTTATTCTGATAAATATTGGGAAAGCCGAATTTTTGCTCCTTCTTCTCTCCTGTTTTTTATTGGTTTCAATAAAAAAATCGAAAACATTTCGCATCACGCTTTATTTTTTGATACCGATTTTAATCAGCACGCCGTTGATATTTATGATAATCCAAAATGGCCTGCAGAACCTTTATTCTATGCCAATTTTCCATCTAAAACAGATTTAACCGCTGCGCCGGAAGGAATGGAAACCGGTTTTTTCTTAATTCCGCTTGCACCCGGAATTGAAGATAATGAAGCACTTAGAGAAGCTTATTTCGAAAAGATAATCACTCGTTTTGAGCGACTTACACAACAAGAAATTAGAAATAACATTATATTTAAGGAATCGTTCTGTAAAAATGATTTTGTAGCAGATTACAATGCCTACAAAGGAAATGCTTACGGAATGGCCAACACATTATTGCAAACGGCTTTTTTGCGGCCAAAACTAAAGAGCAAAAAAGTTCGTAACTTATATTTTACAGGACAATTAACTGTTCCCGGCCCGGGTGTTCCGCCTGCGTTAATTTCAGGAAAACTAGCCGCTGAATTAATTCAAAAATCTTTAAGATCTTAAAAAATGAAATCACTATTCGACGCCGTTTCTTTCAAATGCAGTAAGCTGGTTACCAAAAACTACAGCTCTTCGTTTTCTATCGCTGTAAAAATGCTGTCACCAAGTATACGCGACGCTATTTACAGTATTTATGGTTTTGTTCGTTTTGCTGACGAAATCGTAGATTCATTTCACGATTATGAAAAAGAATATCTTATCGATGATTTCGAAAAAGAATATTACAAAGCAATGGAATTGGGAATCAGCCTAAATCCTATTTTAAACTCTTTTCAGCATACCGTTAAAGAATATAATATTAGCGACGATCTTATTCAGGCTTTTTTAAGAAGCATGAAACTTGATCTTATAAAATCTACTTACAGCACCCAAACAGAATATGCCGATTATATCTACGGTTCTGCCGATGTTGTGGGTTTAATGTGTCTAAAAGTTTTTGTTTCCGGAAAAGAACATAAATATGAACAGCTAAAAGACGAAGCCATGCGTTTAGGATCTGCTTTTCAGAAAGTTAATTTTCTGAGAGATTTAAAAGACGACAGTACGATTTTAAACCGGGCATATTTTCCGGGAATTAATCTGGATAATTTCAATGAAGATTCTAAATCGCAAATCATTGAAGAAATTGAAGAAGATTTCAGAATTGCGTATCAGGGAATTGTAAAATTACCAATCGAAGCTAAATTTGGAGTTTACACGGCTTATGTTTATTACAGAAAACTATTGAAAAAACTAAAAAATACACCGTCTCACAAAATTGGAAATTCAAGGATACGGGTTTCGAATTATACAAAAGCCGGACTTTTAGCGCAGTCTTTTGTGACTTATAAATTGAAGCTGGTTTGATTGTACGTACAGTTTGTCATCCTGACGAAGGAAGGATCTTCGCAAGCAGCTCTACAATCTAAAGCGACAATCTTTGTCGAGTTTCTTGCGCAGATTTCTCCCTGCGGTCGAAATGACAAGATTGGGGAAATTAAAAAACAAAAAAATCTTTAGAGTTAATCTTTTAGTATCTAAAGCAAAACTCAAAAGAAATAAAATCATAATTTTAATAACAACATTTATAAAATGATTTCTTTTTTAATCTTTTTAGGCGTTTTTCTGTTTATGGAATGTGTTACCTGGCTTACACACAAATATGTTATGCACGGTTTCATGTGGTATTTTCACGCCGATCATCATCAGCCAAAATACGAGCATACATTTGAGCGTAACGACATTTTCTTTGTCATTTTTGCCATTCCGAGTATTCTCTTGTTTTATTTTGGTGTTCAGGGCGGATTCAATTATTTGTTTTTCATTGCCTGCGGCGTTACGCTTTATGGAGCCTGTTATTTTTTAATTCATGATGTTTTGATTCATCAGCGTTTTAAATGGTTTAAAAACACTAAAAACAAATACTTAATCGGACTCAGAAAAGCCCATAAAATTCATCATAAACACCTCAACAAAGAAAAAGGAGAATGTTTTGGAATGTTGTTTGTGCCTTTAAAATATTATAAAATGTAACTTTATAAGAAACATTTGCAACAATTGATATCGTAAAGAAGATGAAATTATATAAAATAGCAACCGTTCAGTATGTAAATGCCAGCGTTGAAGACTGCTGGGATTTTTTCTCAAGTCCAAAAAATCTTCAGACGATTACACTCGACAATATGAATTTTGAGATTAAAGATTTTGATGAAAAACGAATGTATCACGGACAAATTATAACGTATACTTTAAGACCGCTTTTGGGAATCAAGATTTCGTGGGTTACGGAAATAACGGCCTGCAAAGAAAATCAGTATTTTATAGATGTTCAGCGTTTTGGCCCTTATAAACTTTGGCACCACAAACATTTTTTTGAGAGAACTCCAGACGGCGGAACTAAAATGACAGACATTGTACACTACGCTTTACCACTTGGAATCCTTGGACGTTTAATGAATAGATTGGTTGTAAAAAATAAACTGAAAACCATTTTTGATTTCCGTTACAACAAAATTGAAGAATTATTCAACTCCAAACCACAGCCTAAGATTATAAAAATCAACGCTGAGCAGAAAAGCATATAAATTGTAAAAAGCCACAGATTTCACAGATTAACACAGATTTAATCCTTTAAATCATTCAATCTGTGGAAAAAAAACAAAATCTATGTTTCTATGTGTTTAAAAAACAGATTAAAAAATCCTTTAAAATCCTTTAATCTGTGGCAAAACAATAAACCTAACAATGACAAAACAAAAAGTTTCCTTTTTCTGGTTTAGACGTGATTTGCGTTTAGAAGACAATACCGGATTATTTCACGCACTTCAATCTGATTTTCCGGTAATTCCTTTGTTTATTTTTGATGATGATATTCTGGATCATCTTCCTAAAAACGATGCCAGAGTAAGTTTTATTTATGATTCGCTTCAAAAAATAAATATCGAATTAAATACTTTCGACTCTTCGATTTTAATCAAAAAAGGAAGAACTACAGACGTTTGGAAATCGCTTTTAGAAGAATTCGATATTCAAAAAATATTCTACAATAAAGATTACGAACCTTTTGCAATCAAACGTGATACCGAAATCAGTTCTGTATTAAAAGAAAACAATGTAGAATCTTTCTCTTTTAAAGATCACGTAATTTTCGAAGAAAAAGAAATCACAAAAGCCGACGGAAGTCCATATACTGTTTATACTCCGTACAAAAATAAATGGCTTGAAAAATATCATCTTTCAGGATCGGCTCCAGAATATGATTCTGCAAAATTCAATTCTAATTTTGCAAAAAATCAATTTAAATTTCCTGATTTGGCAGAAATTGGTTTTGAAAGAAGCACTATAAAAGTACTTCCTCACAACTTGACTCAAATTGTCAATTATAAAGAAACCCGTGATTTTCCTGCTTTAGACAGCACTTCTTACCTTTCTCCGCATTTACGTTTTGGAACGGTAAGTATTCGCAAACTCGTAAATTGGGCAAACAGAAAAAATCAGACTTTTTTAAGTGAATTGATTTGGAGAGAATTCTTTATTCAGATTCTATTTAGTTTTCCAAATTGCGTCAATCACAATTTTAAATCGGCTTACGACGGAATTCAATGGCGAAATAACGAAGATGATTTCAAACGTTGGTGTTCCGGAAACACAGGTTACCCAATGGTCGATGCCGGAATGCGCCAGCTTAACGAAACAGGTTACATGCACAATCGTGTTCGAATGGTTGTTGCTAGTTTTTTATGCAAACATTTATTGATTAACTGGCAATGGGGAGAAGTCTATTTTGCTGAAAAATTACTGGATTTTGAATTGGCGTCAAACGTAGGAAACTGGCAATGGGCTGCAGGAACTGGCTGTGATGCTGCGCCTTATTTTAGAGTTTTTAATCCTGAAATTCAGCAAAAGAAATTTGACGAAAAAGGCGAATACATTCGTAAATGGATTCCCGAATTTGATTTTGGCTATGCAGAACCAATGGTCGATCACGCTTTTGCAAGAGATCGCGCGATTGCGACTTATAAAGCGGGGATAGTTAAATAAAATTCCAATTTTTTTAAATTCCAAATTCCAATATTTTAGCATTATCCACAATCTTGTCATTCCGAGGAACGAGGAATCTTCGCGAGAAATTCCGCAATCAAAATCGCCAATCTTTGTAGAGCTACTTGCGAAGATCCTTCGTTCCTCAGGATGACAAACTAAACAAAAAAACTTTGTCAAAGTTTGAAACTTTGACAAAGTTCTATACATAAAGTTGAGCCAACTTGAAACTTTAAACCTGAAACAAAAAACTTTAATACTTCAAATAATTCTCCACCACAATTTTCGCTTTCAAATCAAACATTAAATTATAAAGTCCGAAGAAAGTGCGATTCATGTAAATGAAGTGTTTTGAACCGCGATTTCCGTTCATTTTTCTCAAATTTGTATCTTCAGAGAAACGCTTTCCTAATTCCGCAATTGCATTGAAGAAAGTTTCATCGGCAAAATCGAAAGTTTCGTTTTGAAAAGGTTTGGTGAAAAGTGATAACAAATCATGAAACATTTCTGTGAAATATTCTACTTCTGCCGGAGAATCGTCAGGACGAAGAATTTCTAATTCAAATAATTTATCATTAAAGAGCTTTTCATCCGTAATCACATTTTTATTAATTAACTCAAAATACGGCGTGTAGAATTCTTCCGGAATTTGTTTCATACAGCCAAAATCCAGTGCAATTAATTGATTTTGTTCGTCAACTAAAAAATTTCCAGGATGCGGATCGGCGTGAACTTTTCGCAAAACGTGAATTTGGTACATATAAAAATCCCAAAGCGCCTGCCCTATTTTATCGCCCACTTCCTGATCTGTATTTACTGCTGTAAATTCAGAAAGATGAATTCCTGTCATCCAATCCATTGTAATGATTTTCTCTGAAGAAAACTCTGGATAATAATTCGGAAAAGTAATATTTTCAATTTTATTGCAAGCGTCTACAACTTCCTGACTTTGTTTTAATTCTAACAAATAGTTCGTTTCTTCGATCAGTTTATCTTCAACTTCTTTAAAATATTTATCAGAATCTTTTCCCTGCAGATTAAACATTCGAATGGCAATTGGTTTTACCAAAGCCAAATCTGAAGAAATGCTGTTGGCAACGCCGGGATATTGAATTTTAACAGCCAGTTTTTTGTCATTTTTCTTAGCCAGATGAACCTGACCAATACTTGCAGCGTTTACTGAATTGGGATTGAATTCGTCAAAAATTTCATAAGGAGTTTTTCCAAAATTACTTTTGAAAGTTTTTAAAACCAAAGGCGCAGAAAGTGGCGGAACAGAAAACTGCGAAAGCGAAAATTTTTCCACATAAGCCTGAGGCAGAAAATTCTTGTCCATGCTTAACATTTGAGCCACTTTAAGTGCGCTTCCTTTTAAGCTTTTTAGTCCGTCGTAAATATCTTCGGCGTTATTTTCGTTTAGTTTATCTCGTGTCAAATCAGGATTTACAACTTTTTCGGCGTAATGTTTAATATAGTTTACTCCAATTTTTGCCCCTGTCTGAACTAGTTTTCCGGCTCTCTCAATTTTTGAGGTCGGAATATAATCGATTGTTTTCATTGTCTGGTGTATACTTTTTCTTTAAATAGAAATTTTCCAAAATCTATTAAATGGTTCATTGGCGCAACGTTCATTAATTCAAATGAAGCATTAACCGATTTTTCGATAAAAATATCTGTTTTTTCAAATGCGGCCGATTCGTCTTCCATCCAAAATTTAATAGTCATCATTAATTGCAGCCAAGCCGATTCCTGAATGGCTTTTTCCTGAAATTTCTGCAGCTTTTCGACTTCTAATCTGTAATCATCCGTTAAAATTTCTGAAACATAATTTTTAAAGCTTTCACGAAGCGTTGTCAGCTGAACTAAATTTTTAAGCGGGTTTCTGTCGATTTTAAGCGTTTGTAAAACGTAGCTTCTGTTTGCAGTTAATATTTCGAAGAAAGTAAAATAGAAACTCAGCATTTTGTTTTTCATATCGTATTGCTGATATTCTTCATTTTTGTGAAGCAGGTTAACTGTGTTTTCAAAAAACAGTCGGAATATTTCTTTTTCTAAACCTTCTAATGTTCCAAAAAAAGAATAAAACTCCGCTTCGGTAAAATCATTTTCTTTGGCAAAATGATAAACTGATTTTGGTTTTTGACCTTTTTCCAGAACTTCTTCCATGTATATTGAAACGATATCATCTTTGGTAATTACCTTTTTTTTAGTCGCCATTTTATTAAAATTTAGAATTTGCCATAAAGGTAAACATTGTTTAAGTACCTTTACTAATCCTTAAACAAGTTAGACTGTTAAATATATTATAAACTATTATGGCTCAAAATGTTCTATTAACCGGTGGAAGCGGTTTCATTGGAAGTTATTTAACTAATATTTTAATTGGAGCCGGATATTCTGTGTCTGTTTTGAGCCGTTCTGATAAAGAAAACACTTCTGAAATCACCTATTATAAATGGGATTTAAAGAAAAATTATATTGACGAAAATGCAGTTTTAAATGCTGATTACATTATTCATCTTGCCGGCGAAGGAATTGTCGAAAAGCGATGGACAGAAAAGAGAAAAAAAGCTATTCTGGAAAGCCGCACAAAACCAATCGACTTAATTTATTCTGTTTTAGAAAAACACAACAAAAAACCTGAGGCTTTTATTTCTGCTTCAGGAGTTGGAATTTACGGTGCCGTTACCAGTCATAAAATTTGTTCGGAAGAAACACCTCCGGCAAATGACTTTTTAGGAACAACCTGCCAAATTTGGGAAAGCGCTGCCGATAAAATTGAAAATTTGGGAATTAGAACCGTAAAAATTCGAACAGCTATTGTTTTAGGTAAAGATGAAGGTTTTTTAAAGAAAATCAATCCCAATTTTAAATCCGGATTTGGTGCGGTTTTAGGAACCGGAAAACAATATTTACCCTGGATTCATATAGAAGATTTATGCCAGATTTATTGCAAAGCAGTTTCTGACAATCAAATGCATGGCCCGTATAATGCGGCCGTTACTGATAACACTACAAATTCGAGGT
Organism: Flavobacterium sp.; assembly: GCF_039595935.1. NCBI lineage: Bacteria > Pseudomonadati > Bacteroidota > Flavobacteriia > Flavobacteriales > Flavobacteriaceae > Flavobacterium > Flavobacterium sp. Next base: position 46,703 of record NZ_JBCNKR010000005.1, read on the forward strand.
TTTCTAAAATACTGGCATCATTATACGGATATGCAATCTGGCTCCCGAAAATTCCACCTTTTTTACTGAGGATTGTTTTGGGCGAAATGAGTGAAGCCATCTTAACAGGGCAAAGGGTGTCATCAGAAAAAATACAAAAAACCGGATTTGAATTTCAGTTTACTGATCTTGAAAAAGCACTTATATCAAGTATTATTTAAGCTTTATTTCAAAGTCAGATAGTTATTCATTTCCTCATTTTTTACAATACCCAATAAATTTGTATTGGCCGTTTTTGAAATTTTACTGGCAACCATGCTTGGTATTGCGATATTAAAATCTGAAACTGATATTGGGTAATTACACGAAATCTGAATTCCTTCTGGAACTTTTTTTAGCAAAGCTTTCATTTCTATCACTTTAGATTTTCCGTGCAGATACAGCTTTCCTTTAACGTCGTATTCTTTTTCAATGTTGTCAATATCCTTTAAATCAAATTTTTGAATTTTACCTTTAAAAACGGCTTTAGGATAACGGCGGCTTTCGATATAATTTTCATTAAAATGTTCCTGCATTAAATCCATTTTAAAACGAAAATCTTTAATTACAACAGTACAGGTCAAAGTACTGGTTTCTGGCTCCAAAACAATAGTTCCGAGTTTATTTACCGCTTTAACTTCTTCAAAAAAAGGAACTGAAGCTTCAAAATCTACTACTGCCGTATTGGTTTTAAATTTATCCTGGGCGAGTATAGAAAATGCGGTAAAAAATAAAATAAGTAAAGTAGTTCTTTTCATAATCGTCATCAATTAAACAATTATGTCATTCTATTTCTAAGAAGAATTTTACAAGTTCAAAATAGAACGGCAGTACTCCGTGAAAAAATTTATAATCTAAATGTTTATACTTAAAGTTACGAAATTTCTAAACGCAAAGTTCCTGAACTAATGCTAAATATTTGTGAATGTTTTGGCTCTAAAAACACCTTTTATCGATGTAAAAGGCATTTAAACTACATTTTCTACTTCTGTACAAATTTCAATCAAAAAACCATTCAAATCTCTGGCGTAAGCAACAACTTGTCCCCATGGTTTTTCTACCGGTTCTGAAACAATTATGGCGCCAAATGAAGTGGCTTTTTGTAAAACTTCAGGAACATTGTCTACAATAAATCCTATTTCTATAGCAAAAGGTTTGTCTTCTAAACTACTTTCTATAAAACCATCTGTGAAGTTTTGCGATGCCAGACTTTTTGATGCGAATGCAAGTGTGGTTGTCCCTGTATTTAATTCTCCATAATCATGCTCCGGACTTATAAATTTCCTGTGAAACCCAAATGCATTTTCATAAAATGTTACTGATTCTTCTACATCTTCAACGTACAATATTGTATATCCAAATTTTACCATGATTTCTTTATTTAATGTGATTTTAATAAAGATAGGAAATTTAACTGATTTCTAAAAGCACATTGTATTTATCTAAACTCGCCAAATCTTCGATAGAGTTAATATTAGCAACCTTTTCGTGTTCTTCAACTTCTTTTCTAACTTCAATATGTTTAATCGCTTTTCTAAAACGTCGTACTTCTTCAAGATTAGATAAAATAAGTCCCGGAACCTGAACACTTTTTCCTTCTTTATCTTTGGCAACCATCGTAAAATAAGATGAATTACAATGTTTTATTACACCCGTCTGAATATTTTCGGCTTCAACGCGAATACCTACAACCATTGAGCTTCTTCCAACATAATTTACTGAGGCTTTCATAGTTACTAATTCGCCTACTTCAATTGGCTTTAAAAAATTTACCGTATCTACCGAAGCTGTTACACAATAATTACCGCTAAATTTTGATGCCGAAGCAAAAGCGATCTGATCGAGTAATTGCAAAATATATCCTCCGTGAATTTTTCCGCTGAAATTGGTATGCGATGGCAGCATTAATTCGGAAATACTCACTTTTGATGATGAAACGGGTTTAAAATCTGCAGTCATGTTTTTTTGTTTTTGGAATAATTTGGTATTATATTTTAATTCAGTAATTCGTTTTCATCAGAGTTTAAAGCTCTGTTGATTATATTTTCAGGAAGTGATTTCTTGGCTTTTGCTCCCATTTTTTTCAGTCTTTCTACACTCGAAATCAGGTTTCCTTTACCATCAACCAGTTTGTTCATGGCGCTTTCGTATTCTGTTTTGGTATCTTTTATTTTGTTTCCAATTTTAACCAAATCAACTACAAAACCTTCAAATTTATCATATAACGCTCCGGCTTGTCTGGCAATTTCAAAAGCATTTTCCTGTTGTTTCTGGTTGGCCCACATGCTGTCGATTGTACGAAGCGTTGCCAATAATGTACTTGGCGTAACAATTACAATATTTCTATCAAAAGCTTTCGTATACAAAGCAGAATCTTCGTTTAAAGCAATCGCAAAAGCAGGTTCTATTGGAATAAAAAGCAAAACAAAATCCGGACTTTCTATTTGGTACAAATCATGATAATTTTTATTTCCGAGCTGTTCAACATGTCGTTTAATAGATAAAACGTGTTCTCTAAGCCAGTCTGTTTTTAACAAATCAGATTCTTCATTTACCCATTTTTCATACGCAACGAGAGAAACTTTAGAATCGACAATCATTTTCTTTCCATCTGGCAGATTAATTACAACATCGGGAAAAACACGGTTTCCTTCATTATTTACAAAACTTTGCTGTACTTCGTATTCTCTTCCTTTTTCTAAACCTGATTTTTCGAGAACACGTTCCAGAACTAATTCGCCCCAGTTTCCCTGCATCTTACTGTCTCCTTTAAGTGCTTTGGTTAAGTTTAAGGTTTCTTTACTCATTTGAGCGTTCATTTCGCTTAAACCAATAATCTGCTGGCGCAGTGCGGCGTGATAATCGATACTTTCTTTATGTGTTTGATCTACTTTTTGTTCGAATATGTGAATTTTATCCTGAAGCGGTAAAAGGATGTTTTTCATATTTTCACTGTTCTGCTCAGTGAATTTAGCCGATTTTTCTTCGAGAATTTTATTCGCCAGATTTTCAAATTCTTTGGTGAATTTTTCCTGAAGCTCATTTATTTCACTTTTTTGTTCTTTATGACGTTCCCAAAGATTTTCAAAATCAACTTCTTTTTTAGAAAGCTGAATGGCCAGACTGTCTTTTTCGGTTCTAATATTTTCTTTTTCTGAATTACTTACCTGAAGTTGTTTCTGAAAAATAGTTCTCTCTGCTTCAAACTGTTCTTTCTGTAATTGAAGCTGATTTGCATTTGCATTTAATCTTTCTTCTAAACTTACTTTTTCTGACTGAAACCGGGCAGAAAACAACATTTTTCCTAAGTATATTCCAAGAAATAAAGCAATTATAAAAGCCAATAAAAGCGGAAGAAATTCTAACATATCTAAGTTTATTTTAAGTAAAAGTACGCAATAATACGTAGTGCCAAATTTTTAAAATTGAAATTTCACGAATTACTGATAATTCTATACTAAATAAACATATTTTTTGTCTTTCACGCAACCTTTTTAAAGCTGCAGCATCTTTATGATATAACCTATTAAAAAAATACCATGAAAAAATTGATGTTGAGCTTATTTATAGCTTTTGGATTTAGTGCGTGCTCACTTAGTAATGACGACCTGAATGTTGATTGTGGAACTAATGCTGATTTACCCTTTTCTGGCGTTCCAATTTTATGCAACTATAGTGTAAAAACTTTGCCAAATAATCCGAGTGCACTTATCATAAGTTCTCAGGAAAAAATGGATCTTTATTTTACTAAACATGAAAATACTTGTACAGTTGCGAGCGATCCTGTAATTGATTATAGTAAATACTATCTGGTTGCACTTTTTGCCGGGGCTAAACCTACAAATGGCTATGCAATAAAAATTACATCAATTACTGAAAACAACTGCGAAATCATTATTAATTTTTATGAAAAAGGACCGCAGACCGGCGAAACTTTAACGCAGACTCCAACTTATCCAACTGATTTTATTTTGATTCCAAAAACGGCAAAAGGAATTTTGTTTAACAGAACTAACGAGAGCCCTGATAATATCGTAATTGGAAATTTTGGAACAACAAACGACTTTTTTCAGATCAATGATTACAATATTTTAAAATTCTTAGGCGTAACTCTTAACAACTACGAATTTGATCAATATAAATACAATGCAAAAACAGTAAGAAGTGAATATACATTGTTTTCAAAAAACATCCCTGCAGAAATTTTAGCAATTAAAGGTCAGACTAAAACTTATGGTACGCCAAATTCTGCAGGTCAGGGTGGTGTTTATTTTGAACTTCGTCAAGGTATAACGGTAACTAAAATTTACATTGATAATAATGACACCGCTGATCAAAGCAGCGAAATAAAAGCTTTCAAAATGGCTATTAAATCAAAAATTAACAATTTAAAATAAACAGTTTACTAAGCCTTTTGTTTCTTGATACCAAGCTACAAAAGGATTGATAATCAAAAACTAACAAAAAATACCGCTAGTTCTAACTCTTTACAAAAGATAGTTTTGTAAGCATTTAAGAACTATTTTTGCAAAACCAAATTAATCCATTTTTTGAAAGACGATTTAGAAAAATATATCAAACTGTGCATGAAAAATGACAGAGAGGGACAACTGAAAATATATCAGTTGTTCTCTCCTGTTTTATATGGTATCTGTTTGAAATATATGAAAAATGAAGACGATGCTAAGGATGTCTTTCAGGAAGCATTTGTTATTGTTTTTCAAAAAATCAGTCAATACAAATTTGAAGGAAGTTTTGAAGGCTGGCTAAAACGGATTTTTATCAATAAACTGATTGAAACTTTAAATAAGAAGAAAAAAGAAAGTTTCTTCCTTGATGTTTTTGACCCCGATACCGATTTTGTTGAAGAAGAAGAACTGGAAGTTATCCCGATAGAACAGGAAAAACTACTGGAATATATAAGGGATTTACCTGATCAATACCGAACGGTTTTTAACCTTTACGTTTTTGAAAAAAAGAAACACAAAGAGATTGCCGAATTATTAAAAATCTCCGAAGGAACATCAAAATCAAATTTGAACAGAGCCAAGCACATTTTGCAAAAAAGAATACTACAGAGTAAAAAAAATTTTAAGATAGCATGAAGAAGCAAAAAATAGAAGATATTTTTTCATCAATGGAAGACTTTTCGAGTGTTCCGCCTCCTGAATTGTGGGGTCAAATTGAAGAAAAACTAGATAAACCTAAAAAGAAGAAGAGAGCAATTCTTTGGTGGTCGGCGGCTGCATGCTTATTGTTAGGTTTGCTGCTCCCTTCTGTTTTACATTTTACTTCTAATGGCTCAGGAGTAAATTCGATACAAAATGGTTCTGTTGAAAATAATGTTGTTCTGGATCAGAAAAATAATGACACTGATAAAACCAGAAGTATTGAAAATAATCAAAATATCCTTGAAAAAGAATCTAATAATAACCGGGTTTCATCATCAGAAAAAACAACTAATCAATCGCAGAATAATCAACTAAAACAAAACTCAGAAACAAGCAAAACACAATCTGATTCTCAAAACAAAAGAAACAACATCAATTTTGGATCCGAAATAAATGAACCAAAAAACAATGCTGTAGCAGAAAAAACTTTTGTTCCAGCTAATGAAAATGGTTTTAATGCTGTTTCTAAAAATCAAATTTCTACAAATAGAAAAGAAAATATAAATCAGGCTGGTGCAGAAAAGACGTTTGTTTCAGCTGGAGAAAATGGATTTAATGCTGCATCTCAAAATCAGCTTTTAGCCACTAAAAAAGAGAATTCTAATAAGGCCGTTGCCGAAAAATCATTTGCCCCAAACAAATCGAATTCTTTTAATTATGGTACGAAAAGCAATTTATCAGATATCGAAAGAAAAAATGCTGATAAGATTTTAGCAGAGAAGAAATTTACTCCGGCAAAAACAAATACGTTTATTGCTTCATCAGGAAATCAATTGCCAAATTCTGTTTTTGAGGATCTTTCTGGTTCTAAAAACAAAAGTGCGATTGCTTATACTAATTCGAACCCTAATGCAAAGAGAAATCCAAATGCTTTAAGTCCTTCGAATAAAGAAAAAGAAAACATTCAAAAAACAACTGCTGACAGAAGTATTGCAAGTCTTCAAAATAATAATTCGAAAAACAATGCGGCTTTTGTCAACGGAAATGTTTTGAGCAAAAAAGATTCTGTTCAGCTGGCAGAACTTCAAAATTTAGAAAAAGGAATTGCAGCGGCTCCTGAAGAGGAAAAAAAGAAAAAAGAAGACAAACTATTATCAAAAGCAGATAAATGGGCATTACAGCTTTTTGCCGGTGTTGCCAGTTCTGAAAATTATAAAAACAATAAAACGTTAGGAAACGTAAACGATTCGAAACAAAGTAACTCTTACGGTGTAAAAACTCAGTATAAAATCAACAAAAAATGGGCTGTTGCCTCTGGATTTAAAATCAATGAACTTGGGCAGAGTGTTGCCAATGTTTCGTATTTGAATGCCAAAAAACAGGCACTTTTTACTTCGAGTGATTATTTTGTAAAAAATGAAACTCTTCCGCAAATTGCAAGCAATGCAAATAATTATGTTTTGGTTTCGAACAGTACAAAAGATGTTTTGAAAAGTGATAATGTAGAAACCGGAAATTTAGATCAAAATTTACGTTATATCGAAATGCCTCTGGAAGTTTCGTATTCTATTTTTAATAAAAAGAGAACAAACATTAATTTAAATACAGGCGGTTTTGTTGGAAAATTAATTTCTAACACTGTTGCGATTGATGGTAATTCGATGGGAGAAAATGTAAATGCAAACAATTACGTTTACGGTACAACTTTGAGCAGCACAGTGCAATATCGTGTGTATAAAAAGACAAACGTTTTTGTTGAACCTGCTGTTAATTACTACGCCAATCCTTTAACCAATCAGTCTTTTAATCAATTTCAATGGGGATTGAATTTTGGACTTAACGTTAATTTCTAATATTAATTTTTAGTATATCTATAGTTTATTGTTTTTTACTTGAAAATAGATATAACGAAAAGGCAGTTCAATCGAACTGTCTTTTTTATTTTATGTTTGTTTTTGTTCCATAGGAATGTTTCGTCGGTAGAAAAAAAAATATTTTCCAAATCGGTTTACGTTCCGTAGGAACGTTTGGTTTATGGTATTAATTATCAATAAATATATCAAACGTTCCTACGGAACGTATTTACGGTGGTTATCATTTTTTTTTCTACCGACGAAACATTCCTACGGAATGAATAACAAAAATGGTTTATAGCAAAAGAGGCTGTCTCAAAAATCGAGACAGCCTCTTTGTTATGAATTAAATCCCTGAATTTATTTTTTCAGGATCTTATCTTTAAAAATAACTTTATTGTTTTCTGATAAAGTATAAATGTAAACTCCTGGATGTAAATTATTTACAGACATTATCGTATTGCTAACTTCCTGACTGCCTTTTACATCAATTGGATTTCCTAATAAACGTCCGTTCAAATCATAAAGTCTTACTTTAAAATTTCTGCTTTCATTTGTTTTTACTGAGAAATTCAAAACATCAGCTGCAGGATTTGGATATGCATTTACAAAAAATCCGGTTTTACCAAAATCCGGTGCCGATAAAACATCTTCTTTCAATTCAAAACGGGCAATAACGGGTCCGTGATCTGAAGTTGTAGTTGTATAATTTGAAATATCATTTCGAGGATCGTAAACCGCAATCGAATTATTTATATACTCATCGTTTAATTCATTAGAAATCATAATGTGATCTAAAAACCCTCCTGAACTTAAAAAACTATAAGCGCCCGCCTGACTGATTCCTAAAGTAAGGGCATTATAGTTTTGAGTATCTGTAACAAAACTTTCATAAGATGAAGGGTTTGGCGTAATAACCGATGCTTTTACATCATCATTATAATCGCCTAAAATAATTAAATTAGAATTGGCATAATGAGCATCTAAACTATCTTTTAAAACCTGAGCATCGTATTTACGCATATTGTATCGTGAAATATCCGATCCGCTGTTGGCACGGGCATGAAGATCTACTACGTTAAGTTCTTTTGTAACGTCACCAATATGGGTTTCAAGTGTTACTAAATAAGGTAAACGTCCGGAAGAGAAAAAACTTGAGCCATTACCGCCCGGATAATTTGCCAGCGTTTTTGTTCCGGCACGAACCTCATCATAAAATTCTTTAAACATAACGCGGGTCTTTTTTACAGAAGTTGTCTGCGTATTGTAAAGAACCACTAATTTTTGAGGGGGAAAATTCGGATCTGGCGTATCAAAAGAATACGACCATGAGGTAGAAATTGTTTTATCGAATGTTTTTCCGTTGATGTTTATTTTCTGGATTAAAACATCAATCGACGGATCATCTGAAACTTCCTGAACTACGTAAACGTCTGCATTAAGTTTATTCATTACTTTGGCCACATTTTCGATTTGCAATGCATCATCAGTTGGTCCAAATTCTACTCCGTCAGTTCCTTTTACATCAGTTCCAAAAAATTCTAAGTTATAGGTTACGATATCAAAAGTGTCTGCTTTTGGTATAGAAGAACCTGAGAATAAACCTATTTGTTTGTTTAAAGAAGTTCCGGTAACGGTTAATGATCCTGATATTAAAAGTGCTTTTGTTACAGGCACAAATCGGGCATAAATCGTTTTTCCGACAGCAGCATCGGCAGCTGAAACTACTAAACTGGATTGAAATGTAATATTGTCAAATGATAATTCAAAAGATGCCGGCGCCGTAATGGTGATATCTCCATAACCTTCTGCATTGAAAATAAAAGACTGACTTGCTGAAACTGCATTAACTGCAACGTCTCCAAAATCTAAAACAGGATTTGAATTTACATAACCTGCTTCATTCGAAATTAATACATCATCTAGCGACCACTCGGCAGCAAAATTATTTCCTCCGGCTGTAGTTTCGTAAACCCATGCTAAATAAGTATGACTTGTTTTGTAATCACTTAGTTTAATGTATTGTGATTTTGTGTATGTTCCAGTAACTGTTGGAAAATTCCCTTGCAATTCTGTCCATGTTGCCGTTTCCGGATTACTTTTTCCGTCGTAATCTGTAGAAACCATTAATTTTAATCCTGGTCCTGTATAAAATTTACGAGAGAAAAAAGATACTAACGGAAATTCTGTAAAAGTATCTAAATGTAATTTAGGCGAAATTAACCAGTCTTTGCTGACTCCAGAATCAGAATAACCATTCATTAAAACTGCTCCGGTTCCTGAATTTACGTTTCTGGTAACAGTTGTTGGCGACCATTTGTTTAAAGTTCCGGCAACGTTATATTGTGTCCATCCGCTGTTTGACAAAACATTCGGATCATTGAAACCTTGTACGTAAGGATTAATTCCTACTCCTGTCAGTGTAACTATTTTAGTTGCGGCACCATTAGATTCATGTGTTATTTCTCCAGTAAAACTGTTTACAGCATTTGGTAAAAACTTTACATAAACTGTTTGCACAGCGTTTGAAGCAAAATCTGCAGCAGAATAAGTTAAAGTTGATGCGAATGTCGTATTGTCTTTAGAAATCGTAAAATTGGCTGTAGAAGTTAAAACAACATCATCAGTAAGATTCGAACCCTGAATTTGATAGCTCAAAATATCTGATTCAAAATTAGCTTCTGAAAAACCTAAATTTAACGAAGCGACACTAGTTGTTAAAGTAGGAAGAGCAACACTTGAAGTCGCAGCATCAATTCTGTTTACGGCAGACTGAATATTTCCATAAGGATCTTCTGAAATTGAAAAAACAGAATACGAAGTACTTAAGCTTAATCCGGTAAAACTTTTAGTAAATTCCTGAGAGCCTGCTGTAATATCTAAAATTCCAGATTGTAATGCAGGAATCCCGCCAGCATCTTCTCCGGCTTTGATTTGTGCGACGGTTGGTTCTGCACTTCCTCCCGGTAATAACACATAATAGGTTTTTCCTATTTCATCCAGTTTATTGATAAAATCAAAACTCTGCGATAAGATATTATCTGCTTTTGGGTAACCAGAAGCATTTATTGGCGCTGCGACATCACTTTTAATTTCTATATTATCAATTGCAAATGAAGGACGTGAACCTGCTCCTGAAATTTGTCTTGAAATCCATCGAATTTGAACTATCGGCTGGTTATCGCATTCTGCAGGTAAAGTTACTTTTATAGTTCTTGAATTTTGAGGAGTGGTAACGGCTGTAGTTTGTTTTACATCATTATTCGCATAAGCAGTTGATAATAACGAGGTAAAAGCTGCTGTTGTGCCTACTCTATATTGTAAAACCATTTCGTTTATACGAGTATTGGTTGTTGCAGGCGGAATATCGTACGGATTACGAATGGTCATGGCATCATACTGAACCTGAATGGCGGTTTGTCCTGTGGCATCAAAAGCAAAACCAATGGTAAGGTCTAATGAACCTGTATTTAAAAATCCTATTTTTCCATCATAATTATGAAAATTACCACTATTGGTTGCCGCTGTACTGCTGGCAACTAAAGGCCTGTCGGCAACAAGAGTTGCATTTGTATTAAAATTAGACCCGGGAGCGGTTGCTGCTGTCCAGCCCTGAAATCCTGCCGGATATGCTGTAACTGTTGGTGCAAAAGAAAAATCCTGTGTATAAGGCAGACTTTGCGGGGGTGGAAAAGTTTGCGCCATTATACTTAATGAACACCAAAAAAAACTTAAAGCCATAACATGGCGAATGAAGTAATTGTTTCTCATAAGCTTTAAAAATATTGAGTTTTTAGAAATCAAATTTATAATGTTTAAAGTTAAGAGAATATTGTAAAACCATGAATTTATTGTAAGTTATTTCATAAAAAGTTTCGAAAATCCATTGCTGTATTGCATCTTAATTAAGATTATTACTAACAATCATGCGTTTTTAGCGGTTTTTTATAACATTTTAAAAAGCATTAAACAGCTTTAAAATTAATCAGAAATTACTTTTATTTAATTAACATTTTATTCTTTTAGGATATAAAAAAAGCTGTCCTTTGAGACAGCTTTCTTTATAAAATTCAAAAAATTATACTGCGGTATAACCACCATCAGCAATAAAATAACTTCCGGTTGTGAATGAAGATTTTTCAGAGCTTAAAAAAGTTACGAGTTCGGCAATTTCTTCTGCAGTTCCTAAACGGTTCATTGGTGCTTTTGCTGCCACGGCATTCATAGCATCATTATTCAAATTATCTTTTAGCAATGCGGTTTCGATATAACCCGGACCAACTGCATTACAACGAATATTTTTTTGGGCATATTCTGCCGCAATATTTTTAGTCAATCCTACAACTCCATGTTTAGAAGCTGTATAAGCCGGACTTAACGGGGCTGCCACCTGCCCGTGAATAGAGGCAATATTTACGATACTTCCTCCTCCATTTTTTTCCATTTGTTCAAGCTGATAACGGCAGGCATAAAAAACACCGCTTAAATTAAGTGCAATGACACGATCCCAGGCATCTGGTTCATATTCTCCGGTAGGTTTTGCGGGGCCTCCCATTCCGGCATTATTACAGGCAATATCCAATCGGCCGTATTTAGAAACTGTAACCTCAACCATACGTTTATTATCGCTTGCACTCGACGAATCGCCTTTTACGAAAAAGGCTTCTCCTCCATTATCCTTTATAACTTTTACGGTTTCTTCCCCGTGTTCTACATTAATATCCGAAACTACAACTTTTGCTCCTTCTCGAGCGTAGGCTTCTGCAACTGCGCGTCCAATTCCTGAACCTCCTCCAGATACAAAAGCTACTTTGTTTTCTAAAAGTGACATATTCTTAAGATTTAAATTTGTAGCTGTAATTTACGAAGATATAAGCCGACAGCCTCAGAAAACAGGGAGTTTACCATAAGATTAAGACTTTATCATAATCAAATGTTATTTGACATTAAAAGCTCGTAAATCCGGGAAAATTTCAGTATTATTTTTCTTCATCCAATTTCATATTTCCCCGATCTTCGTGATTATCAGGGTGTGAGTTTGGATAACGATTGGGTGTAATGTCTGAATTTCTATCTTTATTTTCTACTGTTTTATTCGCTTCTTCTTCGGTCGAAACGCCTCGGTTTGAATTTGGATTATTTGGGTTTACATCGCCTTTGACTTTGTCAATATCCTCGTTTTCATTTCGTGCTCTTTTTACAACTTCTTTATTTCCGTCAGCATCCGTTACAACTTCTTTTTTTAGATTGGCATCATCTTCTTTTCCATCGTGCGAAATATTCTTTCCTTTTGTTTCGTCTATATTTTTTTGTACTCCATTTATCTTTTTAGAGCCTAAATTATTAGCTTCCATATCATTATTATTTTTAGTTTCTATATTAATATTACGAATTCTTATTTTTATAATGAAAGAGTTTAACATTGCTTTGTGGTAATACGGGCAAATCTTTCATAATTCATTATCTTTATTTACAATATTTTACGTTTTAACTAATTTTGATGCTATGAACTTTTTCAAAATCAAAACCAGCTGGTCAAATGCCGAATTTATTCTGATAAAATTATGCATGGCTTCCATTTATATTCTTGTTGGAAGTTACTTTCATGATTTCTTCCAAAACTATTATGCACCGCTTTTAATTATTTTTGGAATTACGGTAATCTGGTTTGTATCTGCATGGCTAAAAAAGCTGAATTCAAAAAGTGAATAATCGATTCTCATATTTGCTATAATACTTGCAGAACAACGCTATCTTTGTAAAAAATTAAAACATGCACAGACATTTCATTCTTTTTAAACCTTACGGCTATTTAAGCCAATTTATTTATGAATTGAAAAGAAAGAAAAAGCTTTTGGGAGAACTGCATGATTTTCCAGAAGGCACAATGGCAATTGGAAGACTTGACGAAGATTCTGAAGGTTTACTTCTCCTGACGACTGACGGAAATATGAGCGAACTCGTTAGAAGTAAAAAAGTTGAAAAAGAATATTATGTTCAGGTTGATGGTGTAATTACTCCGGAAGCGATTGAACAATTACAAAAAGGTGTTGAAATTGGACTCGATGGTGGCAAATACAAAACAAAGCCTTCCAAAGCTTTTATAGTAAATGAAATTCCTGATTTTGGAGCAAGAGCCAAAAAAATCAGAGACGAACGTCATGGGCCAACTTCATGGGCATCGATCACAGTAAGAGAAGGAAAATTTCGTCAGGTTAGAAAAATGACTGCTGCAGTTGGTTTTCCTACTTTACGCTTGGTTCGTGTTCGAATAGGAAATGTATATTTGCAGAACCTAAAAGCCGGAGAAGTCCGCGAGGTTTCTGATTTTCAATTAGAAAATGAGTCAATTTGATAATTAGGTAATTTCAGAAATTCATAACTCATAACTCATAACTCAAAAAAAATGCTAAACGTTGTTCTTGTAGAACCAGAAATACCAAATAATACCGGAAATATCGGGAGATTATGCGTAGGTACAGAAAGCCGACTTCACTTAATTCATCCTTTTGGGTTTGTGATAAATGATAAAAACTTAAAACGTTCGGGGTTAGATTATTGGGTTCATCTTGATGTAACGGAATATGAAAATGTAGAGGAATGGATAAAACAGATTCCGGATCATTCGCGTGTTTTTTTAATGAGTTCTCATTCTGAAAAATCCTATTTAGAAAATGAATTCCAGGATGGTGACTGGCTGGTTTTTGGAAAAGAAAGCGTTGGTTTGAGCAAAGAATTTATGGCAAGATTCGAAAATCATTTAACGATTCCGATGTCACCGCTTATTCGTTCTTTTAATATTGCAAATTCGGTTGCGTTTGTGGTTGGTGAAGCTAAGAGACAGATTAAACTTAAAGGTTAATCTTTTAATTGGAAAAATTTATAAAAATTAAAATATAATTAATCTTTACACATTGTAATCAAAATAATATGAAAAAAGAGATCACAGTTGATAAAGCTATTAATAAAGGTCAGTTAAAACTTATTTTTCTACCACTTTTGATCTTTTTTATTTTTATTGGCTTGGGTTTATTTTTTGAAAAAAATCAATTCATCGGAGCATGGATAATGCTAATAAGCTTATTCCTTGGTTTTATATTTAGATGGTTAACATGGAGTTTTTTTGTTAACAGATGGAAAATATGGGCGTTTGAAAACGTTCAAAATGTACATGAATTAAAACAAAAGGCAATTGAGCAAAAGTTAATATGGAGAGATGGAAGCTGGTTTGAAAAAACAGAATTTAAAAGCCAAAAACAAAAAACAAAACTAAAAGAATTAGAGAAAAAGTTTCTTAAAAAAGATGTTTATAAAGATGACATAAATGTGCCGAAAGAAACAAAAATTTTTTATTCAAAATTTACATTAATAACAAATATATCTATTTATTTTTTTTCATTTTCATTCATAGCTTTTTACATTTTTGAGAATATTATAATAAGAATTGTTTTAGTAGTAATAGCTGTCTTTTTAAATTATAGTTTAATTAAAAAACTTATAAATAGAGAACCACAAATTATAATTAATGACTTAGGAATTAAATTTGAAAGCAAAAAGTTAATTCCATGGAATAAAATTCAAAATGAGCATGTTATAACTAATTTTCTTGTTTTTAATGACACATCTATTGAAACTGAATATTTGAATATCAAAACTAGTAAGCTAGAAAAATTGCTTCGAGTTTACAGAGTTCGTTTTGAAAACAATTCTACGTCACGATAAACTTTCCTTTTTCGGCATCAAAAATTATATGTTCGTCTTTAAACAATTCTGCAAAACTTCCGTTTGAAATTAAATTACAAGGTTCATCCTGAACTACATTTTCAGGAGTCATGAGAATCATTTCATCACTTAATTGTATTGCCAGATCAATATCATGAGTTGAAAACAAGATACATTTTTGAGTTTCCTGAGTCAGCTTTTTTAGAAGTTTAAATAACGAAACTTTATGAAGTAAATCTAAATGCGTGGTTGGTTCATCCAGAATAATTAGCGGAGTATCTTGTGTCAAAGCTCTGGCTATTAAAACTTTTTGCAATTGTCCATCGCTAATTTGATAATGTTTTTTATGCGAAAGATGTTCGATTTGTGTCAGTTTCATGGCTTCCTGAACTTTTTCGATATCTGTTTGGGTTAAAGTTCCAACCCAATTTGTATAAGGCTGACGACCAAGCGCCACTAATTCAAAAACAGAAAGATTACTCGGCGGCAGTTTTTCTGTTAAAACCAAACTTAAATTCTGCGCTAAATCTAAAGGCTGATAAGCCGAAATATCTTTGTCATTCAAATAAACATTTCCCACCAAAGGATGCTGAATTCCTGTAATGGTTCTCAGTAAAGTCGATTTCCCAATTCCGTTTGCTCCAATTAAAGAAATGAGTTTTCCTGAACTTAAATTTAAATTTAAATTCTCAGCAATAGTCACAACCGTTTTCTTGGATTTATATCCAATGTTTAAATTTGTTGTTTTTAAGATACTTATCATTTTTTTTAAGTTGCTAAGGTTCTGAGATACTAAGCTGCTGAGTTTTTTCTTTTGCCACAGATTTCACAGATTACATAGATTTTAATCATTTAAATCCGTGAAATCTGTGGCAAAAAATCATTTAAAATTTCTTTTTCTAACTAAAAGCCAAATCACAACCGGCGCACCAATTATAGACGTTATGGCATTTATGGGAAGCGTAACATCGAATCCCGGCATTTGCGAAACAATATCACAAAACAGCATTATAATCGATCCAAAGAACAAAGTACTCCAAAACAGAATCGTATGATTACTAGTTTGAAAAGTCAGCTTTGCAATATGCGGAACTGCCAGTCCAACAAAAGCAATTGGCCCTGCAAAAGCAGTAATTGCTCCAGACAAAATACTCGTTGCAAATATGATAATCAGTCTTGCTTTTTTAAAATTAAGCCCCATACTTTTTGCGTAGTTTTCACCTAACAATAAAGCATTTAAAGGCTTGATACTTTTAGCACTTAAAAGCAGTCCAATTCCAACACAAACTGTCAAGATTCCAATTATTGACCACGAAAGATTTCCAAGACTTCCCATTGACCAAAAAGTAAATTTCTGCAATTGTTCTGCCGTGCTGAAATACGTTAAAACACTCACAATTGCAGTTGTAAAACTTCCAAACATTAATCCGACAATTAAAATTGCCATTGTATCGCGCAATCTTTGCGAAACAACTAAAACCAATAATAAAACTAAAGTACTTCCAAATGTCGATGCTATTACAATTCCGTATGATGAAAGCGCAATAACGCTCAAAAATGAAGGCAGAAACCCTGCACCTAAAATTACAAAAGCAACGCCTAAACTCGCACCTGAACTTAATCCTAAAACATAAGGCCCCGCAAGCGGATTTCGAAACAAAGTCTGCATCAAAAGTCCGCTCATCGAAAGTCCGGCTCCAACCAAAACAGCCGTAATCGCTTTTGGCAAACGGTAATTAATTATAATATATTCCCAAGTCGATTTTGCTGCATGACCACCCGTTAAACTGGCAAAAACATCTTTTAACGGAATCATAACCGATCCTAAACTAATGCTTGCCAAAAACATCAGTAAAAGACCAAGGGCCAAAACGACAAATAAAATAGTATTTCGTTTTTTATCTGCCAATTTAGTTCAGTTTTGATGCAAAAGTAAATTCGTAGCTCGTCATTAAATCAGGATGAAAAATTTTGATATAATCTTTTAAAACCAAATCCGGACGACTTGGCGCTAATTCATAATAAACTGTTCCGCCGGTTGCTCCTAATTTCCCTTCAAAATTGTAAACATTTTTATTTTTAAAAGCATCAAATTCTCCATAATGCGGATTTGCTTTTTGCAGTTCATCCAAACTTTTAAACGATCCTGATGCAATCCAGATATCAGCTTCTTTAGCTTTATCCAGTACTTTTTCAAAAGACAATCCTTCACTTCCTGTTCCCTTTAAATCTGCCCAGATATAATTTGCTTTGGCATCTTTCATAAATTGTGCAACCCAGCTGTTTCCTTTTGCAACATACCAAACATCTTCATACATTGAACCATATAAAACTTTAGACGTAGAAGGTTTATCAGCTACTAATTTTTGCGCTTGTTTATAACTGTCAACAATTTTATCAAAAAGCTCTTTTGCTTTATCTTCTTTTCCAAATAAAGCACCATACAATTTTATCCATTCGGCTTTACCAAGTGGAGACTGCTCCATCCAATCGCCTTGAATTAAAACATTCAAACCGCTTTTTTTCAAATTATCCAGCATCGGGTTATTGTTGTCAACTCCAAAAGTTACAATCAAATCTGGCGACAATTCTATTAATTGTTCGATATTTAATTTTTCATTTTGTCCAACGTTTTTCACAGAACCTTGATCAATTAAAGCTCTTGTTTTTTCAGAAGAAATATAATCAGTATGTGGAAAACCAACCAACTTATTCTCTACCTCAAGCATTTCTAAAAACGGAATGTTAGTCGTTGAAGTCACCACAACAGACTCTAAAGGAACCTGAATTGTGGTATAAGACTGAAGGCTGTCCGGAACTTTTGCCTCTTTTTCCTTTAAGATATATTTGAAATCTTTATTTGCGTTAGGCCATGGATTTGAAACTGTTACAACAGAATAATCATCATATTTCTCAATTGAAAGTCCAGATGCGTATTCGATACTATTTTTTACGGTTTCAGTTTTTGCTACTTCGCTCGTTTCGTTCTTCTTACATCCAAAGAGAATAAAAAAAGAAGAAATAAAAATCAATTTAGGGAATAAATGTCTCATATTTTACGTTTTCGAAAGGAACAAAGGTAAAGCATTTTCTATTTTTTTTGTTTATCTTTATTCTTACAAAATTCAACAATTTGTATCTTTGCTTTTATGAATACCACAAAAACAAAAATCTGCTCCAGTTGTGAATCTCAATTTACATGTGGAGATATTTCGGTTGAAAACAAATGCTGGTGTAACGATTACCCGCCAATTTTCAACCTTTCTGAAGGAGGAGACTGCCTTTGTCCTTCTTGTTTTAAAGAAGCCTGCGAAGATAAAATCGATGCGTATGTTGAAACTATTACTCCTAAAAACGCCATCAAAAATAAAGCAAAATCTTTACCGAAAACCGAAAAATTAATTGAGGGAATCGACTATTATACCGAAAACGGCAACATGGTTTTTAAAGCCTGGTTTCATCTAAAAAGAGGAACTTGCTGTGGTAATAAATGCAGACATTGCCCCTACTAATTGTTAATTATAAATTGTTAGTTGTTAATTATGAAAAACAACGTTATAAAAAATAAAAGTTTTGATTTTGCAATCAGAATTGTCCGCTTATATCAATATTTAAATAATGATAAAAAAGAATTTATACTTTCCAAACAACTTTTAAGATCTGGAACAAGCATTGGTGCCATGATTAGAGAAGCTGAACACGCTGAAAGCAAAAGCGATTTCATCCATAAATTAGCTATTGCCCAAAAAGAAGCTAATGAAAGTATTTATTGGTTAGAATTATTAAAAGCAACGGATTATTTGAATGAAAAAGAATTCGAAAATATTAATAATGATGCTATTTCTATTTTGAAATTAATAACCAGTATTCTTAAAACTTCCAAAAATAATTTAGAAACAAAAAAAGTTTCTAAATTAAATTAATAATTAACAATCAACAATTAACCATTATAAATGATTTATCTAATTACCGGCGGCGAGCGATCAGGAAAAAGCAGTTATGCACAAAATCTGGCATTACAGCTTTCAGATTCACCAATGTATGTGGCAACTGCCAGAAAATGGGATTCTGATTTTCAAAACCGAATTGACCGCCATCAACAGGAAAGAGATGAACGCTGGACCAATATTGAAAAAGAAAAATATCTAAGCGAAATTGATTTTTCCGGAAAAACTGCTTTAATTGACTGTGTTACGCTTTGGCTGACTAACTTTTTTGTTGATCATAAAAATGATGTTTCACTAAGTTTAGAAGAAGCTAAAAAAGAATTTTTTTCGATTGCCAGTCAGGAAAATGCAACGCTGATTATTGTGACCAACGAAATTGGGATGGGTGTTCACGCTTCAACCGAAATTGGCAGAAAATTTACAGAACTGCAAGGCTGGATGAATCAGTTTCTGGCTTCAAATGCTGATGAGGTTGTTTTGATGGTTTCGGGAATTCCGGTAAAGATTAAGGGAGAAAATTCCAAATTTTAAATTCAAATTCCAAGGCTATACTTTATCTTTACTAGAATATTTCAATTATGAAAAATTGGAATTTGGAATTTAAAAAAATTGGAATTTAAAAATGAGCAATTTAGACGATATATTAAAATCACGCCGTGATACTCGACATTTTACAGCCGATGCCGTTCCTGATGAAGTTATTCAAAAAGCTTTACAGGCTGGTCATTGGGCGCCTTCTGTTGGGCTTACTGATGCGACGCGATATTATATCATAAAATCAGATGAGGTTAAATGTGCCATCAAAAATCTCTTTTTAGATTACAACAAAAAAGCCGAAGAACTTACTGATAATCCGGAACAAAAAGAGTTGTACCGATCATTAAAATTGGAAGCTATTGAAGAAGCCCCAATCGGACTTATAATTGCTTATGATCGTTCGGTTTTAAATCAGTTCACTATTGGAACTATTGGCAGTAATGAAGCGGTAAAATTCAGCTCGGTTTGTGCCGCGCAGAATATTTGGCTTTCACTTACCGAACAAGGTTATGGAATGGGCTGGGTTTCGATTCTAAATTATTATCAGTTTAAAAAAATTCTCGATTTACCCGAAAATATAGAACCGCTGGGTTATTTCTGCATTGGTAAACCTGCTACAAATTACGGCAATCAGCCTATGCTGCAGCAATTACACTGGAAACAAAAATCAGAAAAGGCAGACAGCAGAGAAATTACAGAAATTCATAAAATCAACATTTCTGATTTTACCCCTATATCTCCCGATAAAAGCAAAAACCCAACAGATTTCAATACGCTTTTACAAGAAAAAATAGATTCTAAAACCAAACCTGTTGGATCGTTAGGCAGATTAGAAACTCTGGCGTTTCAAATGGCTTCGGTTTTTGAGACTTTAAATCCGAAAATTACAAAACCTAATGTTGTTGTTTTTGCTGCTGATCACGGAATTGCCAATCATGGCGTAAGTGATTATCCGCAAGATGTAACCCGCCAAATGGTCAATAATTTCATGGAAGGCGGTGCCGCAATAAATGTTTTCTGCAGACAAAATAATATTGAATTATCGATTGTAGATTCGGGAGTAAATTATGACTTCCCTACAAATGCTAAATTGATAGATGCAAAAGTCGCAAAAGGAACTCAGTCATTTCTTCATGTTGCCGCCATGAGCGAAACTGAATTGAATTTATGTTTCGAAAAAGGAAAATCAATCGTTGAAAACATCGCTAAATCAGGTTCAAATTGTATTGGTTTTGGAGAAATGGGAATTGGAAATACTTCAACAGCTTCTGTTTTAATGAGTCTTTTAACAGGTTTTTCTATTGAAGAATGTGTTGGAAAAGGAACCGGAATAAACGACGAAAAACTGCTTAACAAACAAAACATCCTCAAAAAAGCTTTAGATAATTATTCCGGTCAAGCCGAATTAAAACAACAGCTTGCTTATTTTGGAGGTTTTGAAATTATGCAAATGGCAAGCGGAATGCTGACGGCTTTTGAAAATAAAATGCTGATTCTTGTTGACGGTTTTATTTGTTCTGTGGCCTATTTAATTGCTTTTAAAATCAATCCAAATATTAAAAAAAATGCTGTTTTCTGTCACTGTTCTGCAGAACAGGCTCATCAAAAATTATTAAATTATTTAGAGGCAAAACCTATTTTAAATTTAGATTTGCGCTTGGGCGAAGGAACCGGCTGTGCAGTTGCATTTCCTATTTTAAAATCGGCTGAAAGTTTTTTAAATGAAATGGCCAGTTTTGAAAGCGCTGGAGTGAGTCGTAAATAGTTTTCAATTTGTCATTGCGAGGAACGAAGTAATCGCATTATCTGAATCAATTTTTATTGGGATTGCTTCGTTCCTCGCAATGACAGTATCAAACCAAAAAAATATCTTTAAATGAAAAAAGAATTACACATTTTCTTTACCTGTTTAATGTTTTACACCAGAATTCCATGTCCAAAAAACATAAATCATGATCCCGATTATTTAAACAAAGCAACCAGATATTTTCCTTTTATTGGCTGGATTGTTGGATCAATTTCATTTCTGGCATTTTACTTTTTTTCTCTTTTTCTTTCTACAGAAACGGCAGTAATTTTTGCTATAATAAGCTCCGTTTTAACAACCGGAGCATTTCATGAAGATGGTTTTGCAGATGTCTGCGACGGATTTGGTGGCGGCTGGACCAAAGAAAAAATCCTCATGATTATGAAAGACAGTGCTATTGGTGCGTATGGTGCCATTGGTTTAGTTTTGCTTTTTTTGGCAAAATTCAAATTGTTATCAGAATCTATTTCAATTTTCACAAATAACATTTTACTGATTTATCTATTATTTATTTCTGCTCATTCATTGAGCCGTCTGGCTGCCATCAGTATTATTTTCACGCATGAATATTCCCGTGATGATGCTTCAAGCAAAAGCAAACCCATTGCAAAAAACCATAGCTCGAAAGAAGTTTTAGGTTCTTTTTTCTTCGGATTAATTCCGTTGCTGGCTCTCTCCTATTTCAATTATAAAATTCTTTTAGCTTTAATTCCCGTTTTTATCACAAGGTATTTTTTAGCCCGATATTTCCAAAAATGGATTGACGGCTACACTGGAGATTGCCTTGGTGCGACGCAGCAGGTTTGCGAAGTCATTTATTATGTAAGCATTCTTTTTATATGGAAATTTATTTAGTCCGCCACACCGAAACCGTGTGCGAAAAAGGAATCTGCTACGGTCAATCTGATGTAAATATTCTCGAACCTTTTAATGAAATTTTTGACAGGATTATTTCAGAATTACCTTCAGAAGCCGTTATTTTTTCAAGTCCCTTAAAACGCTGTTCTATTTTAGCAAAACACGTTCAGCAGAATATAAAAACTATTTCTTATCAGGAAGATGATCGGTTGAAAGAAATGAATTTTGGTGACTGGGAATTAAAAAACTGGAACGAAATTCCGCCTGAACAATTAAATCTGTGGATGGAGGATTTTGTCAATATTCAGGTTTCAAATGGAGAATCTTTTGTTGATTTACATAAAAGAGTTGAAAGTTTTTTATCTGATATAATTTCGCAGAAACCTCAAAACCCCATCATAATTGTAGCGCATGCCGGTGTTATTAGAAGTATTTTATGCCATCATACTTCACTGCCTCTGAAAGAAGCTTTTCAAAATAAAGTTGACTTCGGACAAGTCGTAAAAATCTGATTTTAATTGAGTTTTGTTTATAATTTTATCGAAAAAGTAAAACAAATTTGAATAATGAATATTTTTAACTTTATCTTTGCAGGCAAATTAAGGTTGTGTTTTTATTTCGAAAACACATTAAAAGGGAATCAAGTAAAATCTTGAGCTGTACCCGCAACTGTAAGCTTAGTTCTGAAAAGAATGCTGTTGTAACTGCAAACCACTGTCACGTCATACGCGATGGGAAGGTAAACAACAAGACGCAAGCCAGGAGACCTGCCTTTATAACAAATATCGAGCTCTCGGGAAAAAGAGTGGAGAAATTATGACTTTAAGAATACGTTTTGCTTTTTTACTTTTAATGTTGTGCCAATTCATTTCGGCGCAGAGCGATTCTATTAAGCTAAAAGAAGTGGTAGTTTCTGATGCCAATCTTAAGAAATTCTCCAATTCGCAGTCGGTTTTAAAGCTCAGTGATTCTATTATCAATAAAAATGAAGCTTTATTAACTGATCTTCTCAATTTTAATTCTACCATTTATTTTAAAGAATACGGACGCGGAATGCTTTCTACGGTTTCTTTTCGTGGAACTACTTCTTCGCAGACGGCAGTAATCTGGAACGGAATTAATATTAATTCGCAAATGAACGGAAGCACCGATTTTAATACGATTTCAGGTTCTGATTATAATTCGATTAGTGTAAAAGCCGGCGGAGGAAGTGTTATTTACGGAAGCGGTGCCATTGGCGGAACGGTGCATTTAAACAACGATCTGGCATTTTATAATCGTTTTGAGAATAATTTAAAACTGGATTACGGAAGTTTCAACACTATTGGAATCAATTATAAAACGAATATTTCTAACGAAAAATGGAGCGCGCAAATTGGTTTTTCTAAAAACAGCTCGACCAACGATTATAAGTATTTAAACCGTTATACATGGCGTGGCGAACAGCGCTGGAATCAAAATGGCCAGTATGATATTATCACAATGAGTGCTAATGCGGGTTATAAAATTGATTCAAAAAACACTTTAAAATTATACAGTCAGTTTTCAAATACAGACCGAAATACTTCTCTGGTAGTTGAAACAGAAACGAAAAGCAAATACATAAACGGTTTTAACAGAAACCTGTTAGAATATGATGGTGATTTTGGAAAATTTAAAACCAATTTCAAAACGGCTTACATTTTTGAAAACTATCAATATTTTGCCGATAACTCGACCAATCAATATACTTACGGAAAAACCGAAAGTTTAATTACAAAACTTGATTTAGGCTATACTTTATTCAAATCGACGCAGGTAAACGGAATTTTTGATTATAACCGAACAAAAGGTTACGGATCGAGTTTTGGTGACCATGTTCGCGAAATCAGTTCTGCAGGATTATTGATCAAACAAGATTTTTCTACCGAATGGAAAAACGAACTCGGAATTAGAAAAGAGTTTACCGATAATTATAAATCTCCGGTTTTATTCTCTTTAGGTTCAACGTATCAGTTTAGCAAATTGTACAATTTCAAACTGAATGTATCCCGAAATTACAGAATTCCAACTTACAATGACTTGTATTGGGAAACGGGTGGGAACCCTGATCTAAAACCTGAAAGTTCTTATCAGGCAGAAATTGGAAACGTATTTACTTTCAAAAATATTTCGCTTACGCAGAATTTCTATTACATCAAAATCAAGGATTTACTGCAATGGGTTCCGGGTAAAAATGGCATTTGGAGTCCTATAAACAAAGACAGAGTGAACAGTTATGGCGCTGAAACCTTGTTGAGCTGGAAAAAACAATACGGTAAAAACAATTGGAGCGCAAACGCATCTTATGCCTATACAGCTTCAAAAGATGAAGAAACTAAAAAGCAGTTGTTTTTTGTTCCTTATAATAAAGTAACGGCTTCGGCAGCTTATTCACGAAACAGAATATCGGCTTATTATCAATTTTTATATAATGGTTTTGTGTACACAAGGGCCGATAATAATCCGGACGAAATTATAAACGATTATATGATTTCTAACATCGGTATCGATTATGATTTTAAATTCTTAGACTCTTTTAAACTTGGTTTTCAGATTTTAAATCTCTTCAATAAAGATTACGAAAGTCTGGAAGACAGGCCAATGCCGGGTAGAAATTTCAACATGTATTTAACTCTAAAATTTTAATATTTATGAAACTTAGTAAATTACTTTTAATTGCGCTTAGCGTTTCGTTATTCGTTTCTTGTTCTAGTGACGATGATACAGATGACAATGAAGTTGTAATACCAAAAGGACAATATGAAAATGGATTCTTTATTTTAAATGAAGGAAGTGCAGGACAAGGAAGTGTTTCTTTTTCCAGCGATGATTTCAGTGTTTTTACAAAAGATGCTTATACTGCTGCAAACGGAAACGATTTACTTGGGAAATATGCTCAAAACATCTTTTTTAACGGAGACAACGCTTACATTATTGCCGGAGGTTCTAACGTTATAAATGTAGTAAACCGATATACTTTTAAGTTAGTTGCTAAAATCGAAACAGGACTTGTTAATCCAAGATATGGGGTTGTAAAAGATGGTAAAGCCTATGTAACAAATGCTAATACGTATTACGGAAAAGATTATCCTAACGGAAATACAGATGACTATGTAGCTGTAATTAATTTGGCTACAAATACTTATGAATCGAAAATTGATTTGAATGCAACTGCAAACAGAATTATTGAAGAAAACGGTAAATTATACATTACTGAGCCTTACAATAATGACAAATTATTAGTGGTAAATATTGCTAATAAAACATTAGAAACTCCTGTAACTATTGGTTCAAGCGCTGATACAATGGAAGAAGAAAATGGAACTTTATACATTTTAAGAGGTCCTTACGGAGACAGAAGCGAAATTGTAAAAGTAAAATTAGCTGATAAATCTGTTTCTAAAATTACTTTCCCTGAATCATTAGACGGAGCTGGATACTTAGATATCTACCAAAGTAAAATTTACTATACAGTTGGTAATTCAGTT
The DNA here is from genome assembly GCF_039595935.1 of Flavobacterium sp. NCBI lineage: Bacteria > Pseudomonadati > Bacteroidota > Flavobacteriia > Flavobacteriales > Flavobacteriaceae > Flavobacterium > Flavobacterium sp. Next base: position 72,065 of record NZ_JBCNKR010000005.1, read on the forward strand.
TACTCTATTGCTACAAGTGCTGCTGAAGCTTCTACAACTGCAATATTAACAGCTAACTTGGGTTATTTATACGGATTTGCTGTAAACAACGATCATATTTTCTTAGCTGACAGTGGTGATTTTAAAGCTGATAGCAAAGCATACATTTATTCTTTAACCGGAAGTTTACAAAAAGAATTAACTGTTGGAGTGGGTCCAAACGGTTTTTACTTTAATGATTAATTCATTTCTTTAGAATTAGTTTATTTGTTTTTGGTAAAAAAAGGCTTTCATTTCTGAAAGCCTTTTTTTTTATCTCAATATCCCTGAAAATTCTTTTGGAGTACTTTCCAGATACATTTCGTTTCGTAGTCCGTTTAATTTTTTAGAATCGCTTATGTAAGGTAAAACCAAGCTTTGATCGTTTTGGATTTTTTTAGCCGCAGAACCTGTGATTTTAGAAATTGCTAAATTCAATAAAGGCTCAGAAGGGTCTCCTAAAACACCATAACTGCTCACGTATTCATATTGCACATAAGTTGGCGTTAAACCTTGTGTATAATCTCCAAAATCTGCTGCATTCGAAATTTTAAACACCAAAGGCTGCATCGCATATTTATGATTTGGGTTTACATTAGTTTTAGTAAAAGTTGGCGAATCATAAACCGTAAACGATCCCACATTTTTACCAATGGTAGTTTCTCCAATCTGAACTACATTAACATAAGGTTTTAATCCGTTAATCACTAATTCACTTGCTGATGCCGTGTTTGAAGTTGTAATAATATATACTGTAGCCATATTTAAGCTGTTTACAGTATTTCCATCAAAACTAGCTACAAATCTTTCATTCAGAGATTCTAAATCATCCGAAGTCATACCTGCCATTAGTTTGAAATTATATTGTCTTTTCGAAAATATCTTTCCTTCAAACTGCCCCGTAATCATACTTGCCAAACGTGTAGAAGAACGCACAGAACCTCCACCGTTGTATCTTAAATCCAAAATAAAATCAGTAACCCCTTCTGCTTTTAACTGGCCAAAAGCCTGATTTAAACGTGCGTCATAATCTCCATAAAAACCATTGTACATTAAATATCCTATTTTATGTCCGCCGGAATTGATCACTTTATTTATTAAAATTGGATTTTCTTCTAAAGTTGTTTTAGTCAATGAAACTGATTTTCCATTTAAAACAAATGCAGAACCGGTATAATCAGCAAAGTTTAAAGTATAAGTATCTCCGCCGCTTAACAATAAAGACTGGTAATTTGAAACTGTAAGTTTTGTTCCGTTTACTGCCGTAAATAAATCACCGCGTTTAATATCTTTACCCGAAGCATCAGAATCGGGAATAATATAACGCACATAACCTACCAAATCATTTGACCCTTCGGCTACTCTTGTCAATTTAAAATCTACCCCGTTATTTTTTGTAATACCGTTAAGTTCTTGTTCTAAAACCGTATAATCATCAACCATCCAGCTAAAACGATCAATTGCATTACTTGGATATTTGCTTACCGGTTTGTTTAATAAATCCTGAAATAATTCTTCCGGATCTGAATATCCGGATAAATAAGCATTTAATTCGTTCTGAGAGCTAAAACGGTCATCGGCTAAATTAGGAACATCAGCCTGCCATAAATAAACCTGATTTAGGCCTTTCCAAATAAAATCATTGACTTGTAATTTAGCAGGAGTTCTTACATCATCCTCATCTTCACAAGATTGCAGAGCAAATGTTAATATAAATAAAAGCAGTATCGATTTTAAAATTGGTTTCATAGAAATTTAGGTTTCGGTATAGTGGTATTCTATTAACGTAAAAATACTACCTTTAGTTTTAACTCTTGATCTTTTTTTATAAAAAATTTCAATAGTGGTGTAACAAAAATAATTGTGCCTCGTCTTGACTATATAAGCTAACGAATAACCTTTTAATTTATGAACCAGAATGTGTTTATAGAATTAGTTAATCCTTTTAAAGACAAAGTTTTTCGTCTGGCAAAACGATTGCTTACCAGTACTGAGGAAGCCGAAGATGCTACTCAGGAAGTAATGGTAAAATTATGGAACAAAAAAGAGAATCTTAACGATTATAATAATGTAGAAGCGCTGGCAATGACCATGACCAAAAATTATTGTCTGGATCAGTTAAAATCGAAAAGAGCCGGAAATCTGCAAATTGTTCACACCAATTTTACAGATCGTGAGCCGCAATTAGACCGAAAACTGGAAGATGCTGACAGTTTAGAATGGGTTGAAAAAATAATAAATCAGATGCCGGAACAGCTTCAGCTTTTAATTCAGCTTCGGGATGTAGAACAATATGAATTTGAAGAAATTGCCAAAATTGTAAATATGAACGAAACGGCAATTAGAGTAGCTCTTTCGAGAGCGAGAAAAAAAATAAGAGAATCAATGGTAAATGCACACAGTTATGGAATTAGATAAAATCGAAAATATATTAGAAAAATACTTTCAGGGAGAAACTACTATTGCTGAAGAAAATCAATTAAAAGAATATTTTTCTTCATCAAATGTTGCGCAGCATTTGGAGCAGTATAAACCTGTTTTTGGTTATTTCTCTCAGGTAAAACAACAAAAATCAACGCAGGAATTAGAAAACCTTACCTTAACAGGAGAAACAATCCCGTTAAAAACTAAAAAACGAAATCTGGTATGGTTGTCGATTGCCGCTTCGGTAGTTGTTTTACTAGGAATTGGAACCTTCTTTTTTGCTGGCGAAGAAAATAATACTACTGCAGTGGCTTCGCAATCAGAATTAGGAACCTACGATGATCCGGAAGAAGCTCTCGCCGCAACGCAAAAAGCTTTGGCCTTATTATCAAACAAAGTTAATGTAGGTATTGAAAGTGTACAATACATTAACGAATATGAACAATCAAAAAACAAAATTTTTAAACAGTAAATTAAATTTAAAAAACATGAAAAATTTCATCATAACTTTAGTATTCGCATTCGTTACACAAGCTTTTTACGCACAAAGCGCTTTTGACAAGTATGACGGTCAGGACGATGTAACCTCAGTAATTGTAAACAAAAAAATGTTCGATTTAATGAGCAAAGTAAAAGTTGATGCTTCTGATAAAGAAACACAGCAATATATTAATCTGATCAAAAAATTGGATTACTTAAAAGTGTTTACAACCAAAAATCCTAAAATCGAAGCCGATATGAAAGCTTCTGCTGATAAATACATCAAAACTGCCGGTCTGGAAGAATTGATGCGTATAAATGACAGCGGTAAAAATGTCAAGATAATGGTAAAATCCGGAGCAAGCGATACACAAATAAAAGAATTATTAATGTTTGTTGACGGTGCAAAAAACAACGAAAGTGTCTTATTGTCTCTTACAGGTAATTTTGATTTAAATGAGATTTCTGTACTTACAGACAAAATGCAGCTTCCTGGCGGAACAGACTTAAAAAAAGCATCTAAAGGCAAAAAATAATTATGAAACTCAGCGTTTTTACCACAGCCCTTTTAGCATTACTAACTCTTGTAAGTTGTAATTCTGAGCCTTCACTACAAAAATATTTTGTAGAAAACACAGATAAAAAAGATTTTATTGCGGTTGATGTTTCACCAAGTATTTTGAATTTAGAAAAAGTCAAATTATCTGCAGAACAAAAAGAAGCTGTAAATTCATTCGACAAAATGAACATTTTAGCCTTTAAAGCGACAGATAAAAATCAGGCTGAATTTGAAACTGAACGCAAAAAAGTAACCGCGATTTTAAAAAATCCAAAATATCAGGAATTAATGAAAGTTGGTTCTGGTAAAGACGGTGCTTCAATAAGTTATGTCGGCTCTGATGAAAACATTACAGAATTCATCGTATTTGCCAACAGAAAAGAAAATGGTTTTGCTGTTGTTCGTGTTTTAGGAAACAATATGAATCCTAATAATATCATGACTTTAATGTCGGTTTTAAAAGAATCAAAAATCGATATGGAGCAATTGAAACCTTTGCAGCAGCTGGTTAAATAATTATCTTACTTTAAAACGAAGAAAGCTCCTTAACCGGAGCTTTTTTTATTTTAAATTATATCTTTAACACATTATTTATCAAAGCCAAAACTTATTAAAAAACAAATTTAATCCATGAAACCAAACTCAGTTATATTAACCTTTTTACTTCTGTTTTGTTTTTCTGCAAATAGCCAAACCGAAAAAAAATTAAGCAAACCCGAAAAAGATTTCGAAACTTTCTGGACAGCTTTCAAAGACAATTATGCTTTTTTTGAACTTAAAAAAGTGAATTGGGATGAAACCTACAAAAAATTTCGTCCTTTGATAACTAAGAAAACAAAAGAAAAAGAACTTCTGGAAACTTTTGAAGCAATGGTCGCCCCATTAAAAGATGGACATATTACGATTTCAAAAGGCGATAAAGTAATTTATAAAGTCAAAAAACAATCTTCTTTTTTAGATGAATTTAAAGGAATTGAAAATCAGTTGTGGGAAACGAGTTTTTCAACATTAGAAAATAACGGTTTTTCAAAAATAAAAGGAAGCGGACCTTTATTTAAAGATATTCCGTTATACAATTCTGCAAGAAACACAGATATTGGCTACATTAGAATTTCGAGATGTTTTGGTAATATGGAAAGTCTTTTTGATGACAAAAAAGAAAAAGAAGACATCGACTTAATGCTTACTCTTTTTGATAGTATTTTAGGATCTTTTTCAGATACCAAAGCCATAATCATTGATATGAGATCAAATGGCGGCGGTCATGGCGGCGATCTTTTAGCTGGCAGATTTGCATCTGCAAAAAGAATAACGCATTATAAGTCTATCCGACAAAAAGCAGATTATGAAAATTTTACAATTCCTGAACCTATTTACATCACACCAAATAATGGCGTTCAATATTTAAAGCCAATTGTAATTTTGACAAATGACAGAACGGCAAGTTCTGCAGAAGATTTTACGATTTCTCTTTATCAACAATCAAATATAACTACTATTGGAACTAATACTTCGGGAATGATGTCGGATATGTTTGGAACCGATTTATCTAACAAAATTTCATTTACACTTTCGAACCAAAGATATTATTCGACAGATAACAAATTACTTGAAGACATTGGAGTTCCTGTAAAAATTGAAGTTAAAAACACCAAACAAGATATCGAAAAGAAAATAGATCCGGTCATTTTAAAAGCTATTGAGGTTTTAAAATAAGATCAGGAAATTTACTTATTTAGTGTATACTATGCGTACACGCACTGCTGTGCGTCTCTACGAAAAAATGGAATTAAACAATACCAACAATTAAGAAGATTTTACTTTGTAATTTTTATTTTGGTGTTGACCTAATTTAATTACATTTACAAAATGAGATTTTTGATTCACCAAAACATAAATTTCAAAATCTAATTAAACAAGAATTAATATGATACAAAAAACATCAAATGCCTTTATCGCAGCATCTTGGGTTGCTCTTGGAGCCGGAACAATTGGTTTTATTGTTGGACTTGCCAGAGCCGAAATGCTTTTAAACGAAAAAGGATATTATTTCACCGTTTTAATGTTCGGACTTTTTGCCGTTGTTTCATTACAAAAAAGTGTGAGAGACCGTCTTGAAAAACTTCCGGTAACTGATATTTATTACGGAATATGCTGGTTCGGAACTTTACTTTCAATCGTACTTTTAGTCGTTGGATTATGGAACGCTACTATTTTACCAAGCGAAAAAGGTTTTTATGCTTTTGCTTTTCTATTAGCATTATTTGGTGCTATTTCAGTACAAAAGAATACCAGAGATAATATGAATTTTAGTCAAAACGAAAACAATTAAAATCCACATTTTGATTCAGGATTAGCATTCCGCAGGAATGTTTCATCGGTAGAAAAAATCATAAAAAAAGCTCCAATTTAAATTGGAGCTTTTCTATTATAATAAAACCTGAGATTATTTACTCAAATACATTTTTCTTCTAGAGTACAATTCGTAGAATTGATCGTCTTTTAAGTCATCAATAAACAAGATGCTTTCTCCTGTCGATTTCATTTCTGGTCCTAACGCTTTGTTTACGTTCGGGAATTTGCTGAAAGAGAAAACTGGCTGTTTGATTGCATAACCATTTAATTGCGGGTTGAAATCAAAATCAGTTACTTTATTGTGCCCTAACATTACTTTTGTAGCGTAGTTTACATAAGGTTCTCCGTAAGCTTTTGCAATAAACGGAACCGTTCTTGAAGCTCTTGGATTTGCCTCGATAATGTAAACCGTATCATCTTTAATCGCAAACTGAATGTTGATTAGACCAACCGTTTTTAAAGCTCTCGCAATTTTGTGCGTATGATCTTTAATTTGCTGCATAACAAATTCTCCTAAGTTGAAAGGAGGCAATGTAGCGTTACTATCTCCAGAGTGGACTCCGCAAGGCTCAATGTGCTCCATAATTCCGATGATATAAACATTTCCATCAGCATCACAGATTGCATCAGCTTCAGCTTCAATTGCTCCGGCTAAGTAGTGATCTAAAAGCAATTTGTTTCCTGGAATTGCTTTCAACAAATCGATAACGTGCTCTTCCAATTCTTTTTTGTTGATTACAATTTTCATTCCCTGACCTCCTAATACATACGAAGGACGAATTAAAAGCGGGAAATCTAAAGTATCTGCTAATTTTGAAGCTTCATCAGCCGTTTCAGCGATTCCGAATCTTGGGAAAGGAATGTGCAGCTCAGTTAATAAATCTGAGAATCTTCCTCTGTCTTCAGCTAAATCAAGTGCATCAAAACTAGTTCCGATGATTTTCACACCGTATTTAGATAATTTATCCGCCAATTTAAGAGCAGTCTGACCTCCAAGCTGAACAATTACACCTTCTGGTTTTTCGTGCTGAATGATGTCATAAATATGTTCCCAGAAAACTGGCTCGAAGTATAATTTATCAGCCGTATCAAAGTCTGTAGAAACCGTTTCAGGATTACAGTTAATCATGATTGTTTCATATCCGCATTCTTTAGCCGCCAAAACTCCGTGTACACAAGAATAATCAAATTCAATTCCTTGTCCAATTCTGTTTGGTCCAGAACCTAGAACGATCACTTTCTTTCTATCAGTAAGGATACTTTCGTTATCTACATAACGCTCTCCATTTGCTTTTTCGATTTCAGCTTCGAATGTTGAGTAGTAATAAGGTGTTTTTGCTTTAAACTCTGCCGCACAAGTATCAACCAATTTAAACACACGGTTGATGTTTTTCTCCATACGCAAAGTATGAACTTCACTTTCAAGACAACTCATCATGTGAGCCAATTGTCTGTCTGCAAAACCTTTTTGTTTCGCCTCAAGCAACAATTCTTTTGGAAGATTTGAAACTTTGTAGTTTGAGATTTCTTTTTCTAAAACATACAATTCTTCGTATTGTTTTAAGAACCACATATCGATTCTTGTAATTTCGTGAATTGTACTCAACGGAATTCCCATTGCGATAGCATCATAAATTACAAAAACACGATCCCAGCTTGCATAAGTTAGTTTCTCGATAATTTGTTCGTAATTTTTATATCCTTTTCCGTCAGCTCCTAAACCATTTCTTTTAATTTCTAAAGATTGTGTTGCTTTGTGTAAAGCTTCTTGAAAAGAACGTCCGATTCCCATAACTTCACCTACAGATTTCATCTGAAGGCCTAAAGTTCTGTCTGAACCTTCAAATTTATCGAAGTTCCAACGTGGTATTTTTACGATTACATAATCTAAAGTTGGTTCAAAAAGAGCCGAAGTCGATTTTGTAATTTGGTTTTGTAACTCATCTAAGTTGTATCCTAAAGCTAGTTTAGAAGCGATTTTTGCAATTGGGTATCCAGTTGCTTTTGAAGCCAAAGCAGAAGAACGAGATACACGAGGGTTGATCTCAATTGCTACGATATCTTCTTTTTCGTCTGGCGAAACTGCAAATTGTACGTTACATCCTCCAGCAAAATTTCCGATACTTCTCATCATTAAGATAGCGTAGTCACGTAATTTTTGGAAAGTTGTATCAGATAATGTCATCGCTGGTGCAACCGTGATAGAATCTCCAGTGTGGATTCCCATCGGGTCCATGTTTTCGATAGAACAGATAATTACAACATTATCATTTTTATCTCTTAAAAGCTCTAACTCGTACTCTTTCCATCCCATTAAAGCTTTGTCGATCAAAACTTCGTGAATTGGAGAAGCTTCAAGTCCGCGGGTTAAAAGCTCATCAAAATCTTCTTTTTTGTAAACCACAGCAGCTCCGGTTCCTCCAAGTGTAAACGATGGACGAATTACAAGCGGGAAACCAAATTCCTGAGCGATTTCTTTTCCTTCTAAGTAAGAAGTAGCCGTTTTTGCCGGTGCAGTTGGTACCTTAATTTTTTCTAAAAGCTGTTTAAACTGCTCTCTGTCTTCAGTAATATTAATTGCGTTTACATCAACACCGATTAATCTTACTCCGAAATCCTGCCAGATTCCTTTTTCCTCAGCTTCCAAACACAAGTTCAAAGCTGTTTGTCCTCCCATTGTAGGCAAAACAGCGTCAATTTGTGGATGTTCCTTAAGAATTTCAATAATCGATTTTGTAGTTAAAGGTTTCAAATAAATATGATCGGCCATAGATGGGTCGGTCATAATCGTCGCTGGATTTGAGTTTATAAGGATAACCTCAATTCCTTCTTCACGAATCGAACGTGCAGATTGAGATCCTGCATAATCGAATTCGCAAGCTTGACCAATAACAATAGGTCCCGAACCTATTATTAAAACGGATTTAATTGATGTGTCTTTAGGCATTTTTTATGTATTGTGTAGTTATATAAGTACTTTAAAAAACTTTTCTAGTGCGTTAAAAACTAGAAAGTTGAGAAAATTTTTACCGACAAGGTATAAAAAAAGGCGATACTAAGAAAGTAATCGCCTTATGTATGTTTATAAAAACATTATTTTTTGTGTCTAGGTTCGCTAGAAACAGTTAATTTATGTCTTCCTTTTGCTCTTCTACGCGCTAGAACTTTTCTTCCATTCGCAGAAGCCATTCTGTCCATAAATCCGTGCTTATTTCTTCTTTTTCTTTTCGATGGTTGAAATGTTCTTTTGCTCATTGCTTTGTATCTTTAAAAATGGTATCTAATTAACTCTTAATTGGTTTTGGATATCGTTGTTCAAAAACCGAGTGCAAATATACAAAGACTTTTTTTTCTGGCAAGTAGTTTTATAAAAATATTTTTAATTCCTTTTACTATATTTGCAATTACAAATATACAACTATTATGTTTAACAAAATTATCAAACTTATTCTAGCCGGACTTCTTATTGTTGCTGGCGTTTGGCAGATTATCGATAAAGAAATCGGAAATGGTATTTTCCTTATATTATTATCTGCTATTCCTATTTTTCTTTATTTTAAAAACGAATTTATCCTTTTAGCCTTCCTTAAATTAAGAAAACAAGACTTTGAAGGTGCTAAAAAATGGCTGGCATACATCAAAAATCCAGAAACTGCATTAGTAAGAAAACAACAGGGTTATCTTAACTATCTTCAGGGAATCATGCTTTCGCAGACGAATTTGATTCAAGCTGAAAAACATTTCAAAAAAGCTATCGAACTTGGACTATCAATGGATATGGATTTGGCTGTAGCTAAATTAAACCTTGCCGGAGTTGCCATGTCGCGCAGAAGAAAACTTGAAGCAACTAATTTATTAGCGGAAGTTAAAAAACTAGACAAACAAGGTATGCTGAAAGAGCAGGTTGCTATGATGAAAGAACAAATGAAGAAAATCTAAATTTTCTAAATTTTCAATATTTAAAATCCCAAATTCCAAAAAAGAGTTTGGGATTTTTTTTATTTTAAGGTATCAACAACAAATGTTGGCGATACTTCCATTAAAACCATTTTATTAATTTCTCTTAAATCTATCTTTTTATTTATTTTAGCAAACTGTAGATTTAGTTTAATTTTTTCTAGAGCTTCTCCAATATACCAAAATTGTTTAGGACCAGTATTACCATGAATTTTAAGTCTTTTTGACTGCTTTTTATCTTTTAGCATAAAAGCGTAAGTTGTCCCATCATCAAGACTATTATTTTCAAAAGTTTCATTTTTTGGGAAGGTAATAGTGTCTAATATATTCTGAATTTTTTCTTTTTGATCTTTATTTAAAATCGTAAAAGATGTTTCTTCCTTAACACCATACGCATCGACACAGTAAAGTGTATCAGAAGAATTAAATCTCAAATAATAGGACTCATTGAGGCTCCATTTAAAAAAAGTCAAATCAAAATCTTTTTTAGGAGATTTATTACATCCTGTTAAGATTAGAATCAGAGCTATAGCTAAGTTTCTCATATTACTTCAATCTTCTAATATAATCGAAGGAAGGTTCTCATTCAGCCATTTGTATTTATTGAGAATCATAATATGCGTACCGCCTTTTACCACAATACAGCTGTTAATGTATTTTATAGGAAAAACTTCGTCTTTGTCTCCATGTATATGAATTACGTTTTCATCAACAGCATTTCGATCCCATAAAATAACTGATTCTACAGCCCATTGCAGATAATTAAGATCGCGAACGGCTAGAAACTTCTCGTATAACTTAATACGTTTATTGACTTTTTCTCCAAATGAATATTTAGCCAGACTTTCGATATTCAAAATGAGTTTCATCGGAATGAGTTTGTAAGCCTTAGTCTTCTTTCCTATTTTCATTCTTCTCGGAAATTCAACACTGCTTCTAACACTGGATATAATAATAACTTTTCGGGTTTGAATATGTTTTGCTATTTCCTGAACTAAAATCCCGCCAAACGAAACGCCAATTAAAACCGGATTTTCATGTGTTATTTTTTTTGAGATTCGAAGCGCGTAATCTGACAAAGGTTCTTTAGGATGCGGAATTTCCCATTCTAACAAACAGGTTTCAAAAACAGATTCGTCTAGTTTGATTCTTTCAAAAATGGCCGGACTAGCAGCGAGACCCGGCATAAAATATACAGGAATTTTACTCATTTGTTTGAAATGGAATTACAGTTACAGCTTTTAATTTCAAGCTAAATTTACTTTTTTTAGCAATATGAACCGCAATTTGCACACCATAATTATATATTAAAACGAATAATGTAGTAAAAAGAGTAAAGTTTTCAATGATGCGGGAACTTGAAAAAATAATTTCATATTGAAAATCAAATGATTAACTTTGCATACCAAATCAACCTAACTTAAAGATCTTTTTTAAAGATTTTTATTAACCACATATTACGTTCTTTTTCTAATATTTTTTATTTCACCCAAAAACATGACAAATATGGAACCTACTGCAACTATGGAAATCAAAGACAACACTTTTGCAAGACAATTTGAAACCGTAATTCCCGAGGGGATGTTAAGCGTTGAATATTCTTTTCAGGAAAAAAAGATTTTTTTGACGAAAATAAACACGCCTGAAAATTTTGAAAACCAGCCTGTAATTGATACTCTGCTTAAAAACATTATGGAATTAAGCACTGAAAAAAAATTCAGAGTTGTACCGATTCACCCAAAAATCGCAACGTTTTTTAAAAAAAATCCAAAGTACAAAGAGTTATTGCCTCCGGGAATCAGAATCTAAAAATCTCCGATTATCCAAAGCCATAATCCTCCAATTACCATATAGATAAAAAGCATTACGAGTCCGGTTATTAAACCTTTCACCCACCAGCTTTTTAAATCGACATATCCGCTCCCAAAGAAAACGGGAGCCGGACCATGTCCGTAGTGTGTTAATGTTCCGTAAATTGAACCCATAAAACCAAGCATAAAAGCTAGAAGCAATCCCGGAATTCCGAGTGAAACTCCAACTCCTAATAAAGCGGCATACATTGCTGCTACGTGAGCCGTGGCACTTGCAAAAAGATAATGGCTAAAAAAGTATACTAATATTATTATCGGAAAAGCCATCTGCCAGCTTAATCCGCCTATTTGTGCTTTTACAACATTACTAAACCAGCCTATAAAACCTAATTCGTTTAGCGAACTGGCCATCATTACCAAAACCGAAAACCATACAATAGTATCCCAAGCACCTTTTTCGGCTTTTACATCATCCCAGGTTAAAACTGAAGTTAACAGCAGAATTACTAATCCGATAAAAGCGGTAGTAGTAGCATCAATTGAAAATAAATCTCCAGTCATCCACAGAAATAATAATATAAAGAAAGTCAGGAGCATCATCCACTCGTTGCGGGTAATGGGTCCCATTTCTTTTAATTTTTGAGAAGCAATCTGCGGAGCATCACCTGTTTTTTTTAATTCAGGCGGATAAATTTTATACAACACAAACGGAATTACAAAAAAAGCGCATAAACCCGGAACTATTGCTGCGGCGGCCCACGACATCCAGGTTATTTTAATTCCGAGATTGAGTGCAAACTTCTGGCACATTGGATTACTGGCTGTTCCGGTAAGAAACATTGATGAGGCTATTAAATTCATATTATAACAGTTCAATGTTAAATATGAACCTAATTTTCTGTGTGTTTCAGGCTGTTCGGGCAGTGAACCAAAACTCATTGACATTGATTTCATTATGGGATAAATAATTCCGCCGCCGCGTGCAGTATTACTTGGTACGGCTGGTGCCAAAACTAAATCAGCAAGACCTAAACCGTAGGCCAGACCAAGAGAGCTTTTTCCAAATATTCTAATAAACAAAAAAGCAATTCGGTTTCCTAAACCCGTTTTTATAAATCCGCGCGCTATAAAAAATGAAATTCCGATAAGCCAGATTACCTTATCTCCAAAACCTTTTAATGCCAGTGTAATTGATTTTCCGGGATCGCCCGGTGCCAGCACCTGCGTGAATGCTGTTAGCGCAATGGCAATCATACACATGGTTCCCATTGGAGCAGCTTTTAGAATAATTCCTAAAATTGTGGCAACAAATATGGCAAACAAATGCCAGGCTTCTGCAACTACACCGTCTGGAGCAGGTATAAACCAAATACCCAGTCCAACTGCAAGTGTAATCAGGGTTTGCGGAATTTGTACTTCTTTCATAATTATAGCTTTTGAATTAAACTACAGTCTGCACTGAAACTGAATTATAAATAAATTATCACTATACGTTGATGTATCTGGGATGTTTCGATCAAAATGATCTAGCTCAAATCCCATTTCTATACGACCTGTATATGCTTTTCCAAATTCTAAACTTATCATTGGCGTATAGGTTTGTCTTACGTTTGAATCTATTTTATAACTGGGATCAAATCTTTCATAACGACAGGATAATTCCAGAGAAGTCAATTTTTTATAATCGATTTGGTATCTTACATTAGGAAGAAAATAAATACCGCGCATTTGGTAATCGGCAACATCATCTGTTCTCGAGTCGACGGGTAAAGAAAAATACAAATTATGGTTTGTTCCTTGTTTGTATTCTATCTGCAAATCGAATGTAAAGCGATCTGTAATTCTAAAATCGCTGGTAATATCGGCGCCAACGGCATATACTTTTTCTTTGGCATATTTTCCGATACCGCCATTTAATCCTAGATTAATTTTATGCTGTTTTGATAATCCAAAAACAAATCTCGAAGAATATTGTTTTCCGTTGTCATTGTCTTTTTCCTGATTTTTTCCATTTCCATTTAAAACAGAAACTGAATAGTTTACAGGCATTTTTCCGATGTCAAAATTTCCGGTTGCCGAAGCTCCTATTTGAAAACTGGTCCACCCATTTTTTCCAAATTCGTAATATTGATTAGAGAAATCAAAAGATTTAATGATATCTACAGGAACTAATTCTTCTATACCAAAAGCAGGACGAAACTGTCCTCCTAAAACAGCTATGTATTTATTGAAAGTATATTTTGCGTAAGCGTTTTCGAGAACTTTACCTTTTGTATCCGATTTAAAATCGGCAAGGTTTACCAGAATAACAACTTCTGTGGCTTCGCTAAGTTTTGTGTTTAGCCCAACACGCATTCTTTTTATATCAAATGAGCTTTGGGTAACGTCACCTGTGGAGTGATGAACTCCTAAAACATCTACATTGTCTCCAAAACTTTCGAGATATCTGGCCTGAAAAAGGCCTTTAAACTGAAATTGAGGATATTTAATACTACTTTCAGAATCTACTGCTTTTTGAGTTTCGGCAGTCTGGGCATTCATAAAAAGTGGTATTAGAAAAACAAAAGCAATTCTTATTAGTAAAGGTGTATTCATACGCTCCAGAAATAAAAAATTAAACTTCGCTTTCTGTTTTTAAAAACAGCTAATGATGTTTTTGGAAAACACTATACCAAATTACTAAAAAAATCAATACTTGTAAAAATTATTGCATTAAAAATGCAAAAGGCATAAGAAGTAACTTATGCCTTTTAAAATATTTTAATTATTTATCAATTTGTATATCCCAATAAATTTAGCCATAATCCTCCAACGATCAGATAAATCAGTAACATTGCCAGTCCTGTAATAAGCCCTTTTATCCACCAGTTCTTTAGATCGACATAACCGCTTCCAAAATAAACCGGTGCGGGTCCGTGTCCGTAATGCGTCAATGTTCCATAAACAGACCCTACAAATCCTAACATAAAAGCCAGAAACAACCCAGGCACTCCAAGTGAAACTCCAACGGCTAACAATGCTGCATACATTGCCGCAACATGTGCTGTTGCACTTGCGAATATATAATGACTAAAGAAGTAGACAGAAATAATAATTACAAAAGCTATTTGCCAGCTTAGACCTGTCATTTGTGCTTTTACAATTTCACTAAACCAGCCAATAAATCCTAATTTGTCTAATGAACTGGCCATCATTACCAAAACTGCAAACCATACAATGGTATCCCACGCTCCTTTTTCACCTTTGACATCTTCCCATGTCAGTACTGATGTAAGAAGTAAAACCACTAAACCAATGAATGCTGTGGTAGTTGCATCTATTGAAAACAAATCTCCTGTCATCCACAGAAACAATAAGATAACAAAGGTTAAAAGCATTAGCCATTCATTTTTTGATACTGCCCCCATTTCTTTTAATTTCTGAGCAGCTACTTTTGGAGCATCGCCTGTTTTCTTTAATTCTGGCGGGTAGATTTTATATAATAAAAATGGAATTACAAAAAATGCGGTTAAGCCGGGAATTAAGGCTGCAATTGCCCACGATGTCCATGAAATATGTATGCCCAGATTTTCTGCAAATTTTTGACACATCGGATTACTTGCTGTTCCTGTTAAAAACATTGACGATGCTATAAGATTTACGTTATAACTGCTCAAAGTAAGAAAGGCTCCCAATTTTCTTTTGGTTTCCGGTTTATCAGGATCTGAATCAAAATTCATGGACATTGATTTCATAATAGGATAAATTATCCCGCCGCCTCTGGCCGTATTACTCGGTACGACAGGTGCTAAAACTAAATCTGCCAAACCCAATCCGTATGCTAATCCTAAGGAACTTTTACCAAATATTTTTATGAATAAAAAAGCTATTCGGTTTCCTAATCCTGTCTTTATAAAACCTCGGGCAATAAAAAATGAGATCCCAATAAGCCATATTACTTTATTACCAAAACCGCTTAAAGCAAAGGTTATAGAATCTCCTGCACTTTCTGGTGCTAAAACCTGAGTAAAAGCTGTAACCCCAACTGCGATCATACACATAGTCCCCATTGATGCAGCTTTTAAAATAATGCCGAGAATTGTTGAAATAAAAATTGCGAATAAATGCCATGCTTCTGGTGTAAGACCAGATGGAGTTGGAACAAACCAGATTATCAAACCTATTACTAATGTAATAATTGATTTTTTTATGTCTATTTCTTTCATTATTAGTATTGTTAAAAATTAATTTTAGAAAAATCTCCCTTGAAATTGTATGATAAATAAGTTGTTATCATATATAGAAGTGTTTGGAATATTACGCTTGTAGTTGTCAAACTGCATTCCCATTTCGATACGGCCGGTATAACCTTTTCCAAACTCCAAACTTGCCATAGGTGTATAGGTTTGTTTCGCATTTGAATCTATTTTGAAATTCCTGTCAAAATATTCATATCTGCATGAAAATTCTATTGCTGTTAATTTTCGATATTGTATCTCATATCTTAGATTAGGCAGGAAATACGCTCCTCGCATTTGATATTCGTTAAGATTTGAAGTTCTCGCATCTGGAGCTAATGAATAATATAAGTAATGATTAATTCCCTGTTTTGCTTCAAGTTGTATTTGCAGTGTAAATTTGTCTGCCAACTTAAAATCGGCAGTAAGATCAAGACCAAGTGCAAAAACTTTGTTTTTATAAACTTCACCAATACCGCCATTAAGACCAAAATTGATGTTATGCTTTTTATCCAATTCAAAACCCAGACGTGTTGAATACTGCTTTCCATTATCTTTATCAGAAACCTGATCTTTTCCATTTCCGTTTACTGCTGAAACAGCATAAGTAACGGGCATTTTTCCTAAATTAAGACTTCCGAACATAGAAGCTCCAATTTGAAAACTTGTCCATCCATTATTTCCAAATTCTGAGTATTGATTTGAGTAATCAAATGATTTAAGAATATCCGCCGGGTTTAATTCCTCGATTCCAAAAGCTGGTCTGAACTGCCCCACTAAAAAGCCAATATTTTTATTAAAAGTATATCTTGCAAAAGCATTTTCGAGGACTTTGCCTTTAGGATCTGATTTGAAATCTGCAAAATTTGCCAGTACTACAACATCAAAACTTTCTCCTAATTTAGTTGTAACTCCCAACCGCATTCTTTTAATATCAAAGGTATCTTCTACGGCTTTATCATCCGAATGATGAAGTCCGCTTACTGCGTCAACTCCATTAGTAAATCCACTTAAATACCTCGCCTGAAAAAGACCCTGAAATTTGAATTGTGGATATTTTACTTCTGTCTTAGAATTAGAATCTATTGTTTGTCCATTCGATAAAAATGGAAATAATAAGCCCAATAGAAAAGCCTTAAAAACTGAAAAATTATGTATTCGATTCATAACTATAAAAATTAAATTCAATCCGAAAACAAACTTTAAATAAGTTTATTCTTACAGTAAATTTAATTTTATGTCAGTTCTAAAAACCTGATTTAAATCATCATTTTAATTATTATTAACTTTTAGCTTTTTTAATATTAGGCACAAAAAAAAAGCATAAGAATTAACTTATGCTTTCTGTAATTATTTGCATTTTAACTTATTTTTCAATCTCTCTCATCGAATCCATTTTTTTATGTGCAAGGAAACCTGCCACATCTTCAAAGTGTTCTTTAACTCGTTTGTTACCAAATTCAAAAACTTTAGTTGCTAATCCGTCAAGGAAATCACGGTCGTGAGAAACCAAGATCAGAGTTCCGTCAAAATCACGTAAAGCATCTTTAATGATATCTTTAGTCTTCATATCTAAGTGATTTGAAGGCTCATCCAGAATTAACAAGTTCACTGGCTCCAGCAACAATTTAATCATTGCCAAACGTGTTTTTTCTCCTCCTGAAAGCACTTTTACTTTTTTGGTGATATCATCTCCCTGAAACATGAAAGCTCCTAAGATATTTTTGATTTGTGTTCTGATATCTCCAACTGCAATACTATCGATTGTTTCAAAAATGGTTGCGTTTTCATCTAATAGAGCGGCTTGATTTTGAGCAAAATAGCCAATTTGCGCATTATGTCCAATATCAACACTTCCAGAATCTACCCCAATTTCTTTCATGATTGCTTTAATCATAGTAGATTTTCCTTCTCCATTTTTCCCAACAAATGCTACTTTCTGACCACGTTCAATTACGATGTTTGCATCTTTAAAAACAACATGATCTCCGTACGATTTAGACATTTCTTTTACAATAACCGGATATTGTCCTGAACGTGCAGCCGGCGGGAATTTTAAACGTAATGCTGATGTATCTACTTCGTCAACCTGAACAATTTCAAGTTTTTCAAGCATTTTTACACGTGACTGAACAGCATCTGTTTTTGAGAATGTTCCTTTAAAACGTTCAATAAACGCACGGTTTTCTGCAATCATTTTTTGCTGTTCGTCATAGGCTTTCTGCTGATGTATACGACGGTCTTTTCTTAACTCTAAATAATGAGAATATTTTGCTTTGTAATCGTAAATTCTTCCCATTGTAACTTCAATAGTACGGTTGGTAATATTATCTACAAACGCTCTATCGTGCGAAATTACAACTACTGCTTTTGCCTGATTCAATAAGAATTCTTCCAGCCATTGAATACTTTCTATATCCATGTGGTTGGTAGGCTCATCCAGCAAAATCAAATCTGGTTTCTGTAAAAGGATTTTAGCTAATTCGATACGCATTCTCCATCCTCCTGAAAACTCCGATGTCTGACGTGAAAAATCTTCTCTTTCAAACCCTAAACCAACTAATATTTTCTCAACTTCAGCTTCATAATTCACTTCTTCGATAGCATAAAATTTCTCGCTTAAGTCAGAAACTCTTTCGATTAATTTCATGTATTCGTCACTTTCATAATCTGTACGAACGGTTAACTGCTCATTGATTTCGTCGATTTCGGCTTTCATTTTAAAAATATCGCTGAAAGCTTTTGATGCTTCTTCCATTACAGTTGCTCCATCTTCTGTAAGCAAATGCTGTGGCAGGTAAGCAATTACAGCTTCTTTTGGAGCCGAAATATTTCCTGTTGAAGGCTTATTTACACCTGCAATTATTTTTAAAAGTGTCGATTTTCCCGCACCATTTTTACCCATAAGGGCAATTTTATCATTTTCGTTGATAGCAAAAGAAACATCGCTAAAAAGTGTAGTTCCGCCAAACTGAACCGAAATATCGTTAACTGTAATCATTTGTCTTTTGTGAATTTTGTTTAATCGGTTAATCGTTTATCCGACTACCCATTTTTTTCGTGCTGCAAAGATAGATTAATTAGATAATTAGGCAATTACAAAATGTGGCAATTTATCAATTAGATAATTTTGAGAATGTTTTCATTCTGTTCATTAAACTGGACTGAAGTCCAGCTCTACAATATAAAATGTTCCTTCGGAACAACAAAAGATCCATCGGCTCGATATATTTTGTAGGGCTGGACTTCAGTCCAGTTAATATATAGATATGCAAAAACAAAACCCGGCAGGTTTTAAAACCTGTCGGGTTTGCAAAAATTATCTAATTTTCTAATTGCCTAATTATCTAATTAATCTTTTCTCCATTTTTTTGTTTCTTCAAAAATATGTTCTAAGATCGCAGCTTCTGTTTCGTCAAATTCAATATTTCTTCGACTCTTAACCGGACTAAAGTCCAGCCCTACAATATAGATCAAGCCAAAGGCTCTTTTAAGTTCCGAAGGAACGAATTATATTGTAGAGCTGGACTTCAGTCCAGTTCAAATACATGCAAAAAAATAAAACCCGACAGGTTTTAAAAACCTGTCGGGTTTGCAAAAATTATCTAATTTTCTAATTGCCTAATTATCTAATTAGTCTTTTCTCCATTTTTTTGTTTCTTCGAAAATATGTTCTAAGATCGAAGCTTCTGTTTCGTCAAATTCGATATTTCTTCGGCTCATAACTAATCTGGCTGTTTCAAAGGCTTTTTTAGTTACATAAGTTGTAAATCCTGCTGCACCGCCCCAAGAAAAACTCGGAACAAAATTGCGAGGAAATCCAGAACCAAAAATATTGGCACTTACTCCAACAACAGTCCCGGTGTTAAACATTGTATTTATTCCGCATTTACTGTGATCTCCCATCATTAAGCCACAAAACTGAAGTCCTGTTTTTGCAAAACCTTCTGTTTCATAACTCCATAATTTAACTTCTTCGTAGTTGTTTTTTAGGTTTGAATTATTTGAATCTGCTCCAATATTACACCATTCACCTAAAACAGAATCACCTAAAAATCCTTCGTGTCCTTTATTTGAATTTGCAAAAAGAACTGAATTTTTAACCTCACCGCCTATTCTTGATCCCGGACCAACAGTTGTTGCGCCATAAACCTTAGCCGACATTTTTACCATTGCATTTTCACATAAAGCAAAAGGTCCGCGAATTACGGTTCCTTCCATAATCTCGGTATTCTTTCCTATATATATAGGTCCTGTCGATGCGTTTAAAGTTACAAACTCTAATTTTGCACCTTCTTCTATAAATATATTTTCCGGAGCAATTACGTTTACACTTTTAGGAATTGGTTGTGATTTTCTGTCTTCGGTTAAAAAAGCAAAATCGGCACGAATAGCAGCATCATTTTTTGAAAAAATATCCCAGGTATGTTCAATTGTTAAACAATCGTCGTTATAGTGAATGATTTCGTATGAATCAAAATCAACTTCTTCCTGATTTTCTGTAGTAAAAAAAGCAATTACATCTTCTCCTTTAAAAATTGCCTGATTTGGTTTTAATTCCGTAACAAGTTCAACAAGCGTATCATTTGGCAAATACGCCGCATTTATCATTACATTTTCTTCCATTTCTACCATTGGGAATTTAGTTGAAAGGTAATCTTCTGTAATTGTTGTTATTGTAGAGCCCAAACGTGTTTCCCATTTTTGGCGAATGGTCATAATTCCGATTAAAATATCAGCAACTGGTCTTGTAAAGGTAAAAGGTAATAAAGCATTCCGGACGGGACCGTCAAAAAGAATGTAATTCATAAATTTGATTTAATGTGTTAAAATTAGTTTGGTTACCGAGGTCAAAGTTACAAATATTTATGTGTTTCATTAATATATGTTTTTTCTGATAACCACGAATTCACGAATTAAATTTATTATCCCACTATGATAATCAAAAATAATTCGTGAATTCGCGGCTTATTAAAAAATACAGCATAAAAAAAGCCTTCCAGTTTTGGAAGGCTTTCTGTATAGTTTTAAACAGCTATTATTTTTTAGCGTGTTTTGCATATTTAGTTTTGAATTTATCAATACGTCCTGCAGTATCGATAAGTTTAGATTTACCAGTATAAAAAGGGTGAGATGTTCTAGAAATCTCCATTTTTACAACTGGATACTCAACTCCGTCAACTTCAATTGTTTCTTTTGTATCTGCAGTAGATTTAGTGATAAAAACGTCATCATTTGACATGTCTTTAAATGCAACTAATCTGTAATTTTCTGGGTGAACTCCTTTTTTCATCTTTTCTTTTTATTTATTGTTTGGAACATTTTTATTTCGAAGCTTTTTCATGGTTAGAAAAAGGTATAAACAAAGAATGCTCTTTTTTGTTTAAAATTTTAATTAATTTTGAGTGTGCAAATTTACAATTCTTTTTTAATAAACAAATACTTAGCTTACTTTTTTTTAGTTTATTTCGAAAAGCTTTTTTTATCTCCGATTATAGTGGGAATTACTATATTTGTGGATTAAAAAAATTGTTATTTTATGGATAAAAGTATATCACCTGCCAAGTCAGGAACAATGTATGGTGTTTTATTTGGTGTTATAATGGTTTTAGAGTTTGTGATTATGTATGTAATAGGCATGAAATCATTAGTAAATACAAGTGTTGGAACGATAGTAAATATAGCAAACTATTTAGTTTTACCTCTTATATTTATATTCTTAGGCTGTAATCATTATAAGAAAAACATCAACAATGGTTTTATATCTTTTTCTGAATGTTTAAAAACCGGAGTCTCTATTACTGTTCTTGCAGGTTTAATATATGCTATCTTTAGTGTGATTTTTAACTTCATTTTTCCTGATTTTATAAATGAAATGTTAGATATTACCAGAAGCCAAATGATTGCTCAAAATCCTAATATAACCGCAAAAGAACTAGAAATGGGACTTGGTATGGTTAAAAAATTCATGAATCCGTTAATTGTTTTTCCGGTAACATTAGTTATGTATTCATTAATCGGATTAATATACTCCTTAATTGTCGGAGCAATTGTAAAGAATGAAAAACCATCAAGTCTATAATAAAAAATAAATGAATCTATCTATACTTATACCGCTTCTAAACGAGGAGGAATCGCTTAAAGAACTCTACGCATGGATTATTAAAGTGATGCAGTCTAACAATTACTCTTATGAAATCATTTTTGTAGATGATGGAAGTACAGATGATTCCTGGAATATTATTGAAAGTTTTTCTAACGAAAATCCTAATGTAAAAGGAATTCGTTTTATGAAAAACTTCGGAAAATCTCAGGCTTTGCACGCTGGTTTTGCAAAAGCAAAAGGTGATGTTATCATTACGATGGATGCTGATCTTCAGGACAGTCCTGATGAAATTCCGGAATTGTATGAAATGATCACCAAAGAAAAATTTGATTTGGTTTCTGGCTGGAAAAAGAAACGCTACGATTCTGTTGTAGCAAAAAATCTTCCGTCAAAATTATTTAACTGGGCAGCCAGAAAAACTTCTGGTGTTGAGTTAAACGATTTTAACTGCGGATTAAAAGCTTACAAAAACGTTGTTGTAAAAAACATTGAGGTTTCGGGCGAAATGCACCGTTACATTCCCGTTTTGGCTAAAAATGCGGGTTTTGCAAAAATTGGCGAAAAAGTAGTTATTCACCAGGCAAGAAAATACGGAGAAACTAAATTTGGAATGGAACGTTTCATAAATGGTTTTCTGGATTTAATTACAATTTGGTTTTTATCGAGATTCGGAAAAAGACCAATGCACTTATTTGGTGCCATGGGTTCGATTATGTTTATAATCGGTTTTTTATCTGCCGGATATATTGGCGTTTCTAAACTATACCATATGTATAGTGGAGTTAAATATACTTTGGTAACTAATAATCCGTGGTTTTATATTGCATTAACTACGATGATTTTGGGGACACAGCTTTTCCTTGCCGGGTTTTTAGGTGAAATCATTTTGAGAACTAAAAACAACGAAGCTAGATATAAAGTAGCACGTGAAGTAAATTTTTGACACAAATCAGGAAAAAAAAATCTTTTTGAGTCAAACTAACCTTCGAAGAAAAACTATCTTTATCAAAACATAAAAGAAAACTTACATGAATATAGCACCTAATATTTTAAACGCTGTAAATGAATGGCTGACTCCTACGTTTGATCAGGAAACGCAGGCAGCAGTAAAAGAATTAATGACAACGTCTCCTAAAGACCTTGAAGAAAGTTTCTACAAAAATCTTGAATTTGGAACTGGTGGTATGCGTGGCGTTATGGGTGTTGGAAACAACAGAATTAACAAATATACGCTTGGAAAAAACACTCAGGGCTTATCTGATTATCTACACAAAGTATTCCCAAATGAACCATTAAAAGTAGTTATTGCTTATGATTGCCGTCATAACAGTAATACTTTGGCAAAAGTGGTTGCAGATGTTTTTTCTGCAAATGGAATTCAGGTTTATTTATTTTCAGATTTAAGACCAACTCCAGAATTATCTTTTGCCCTTAAATATTTAGGCTGTCAATGCGGAATTGTCCTTACAGCATCTCACAATCCGCCAGAATACAACGGATATAAAGTGTACTGGCAGGATGGCGGACAAATTGTTCCTCCGCAAGATGGAGAAATCATTGAAGTAATTGAAAGTTTAGACTACGATAAAATTAAATTCAATGCAAACGAAAGCTTAATTCAATATATTGATACTGAAATTGACAAAGCGTTTGTAAAATCATCTATCGAAAACGCAAGTTTTAATACTCCGGCTGAAGCCAAAGACAATCTTCATATTGTTTTTACTTCACTGCACGGAACTTCTATAAAATCTATTCCGGACGTTTTATCACAGGCTGGATATAAAAATGTTCACATTGTACCGGAGCAGGCCGTTCCGGATGGAGATTTCCCAACTGTAAAATCTCCAAATCCAGAAGAACCAGAAGCTTTAACAATGGCTTTGGCTTTAGCAGATAAAACAAATTCTGATATTGTTGTGGGTACAGATCCAGACTGCGACCGTTTAGGTGTTGCCGTTAGAAACAACGATGGAAAAATGATTTTACTGAACGGAAACCAAACCATGGTTTTGATGACTTCTTTCCTTTTAAAACAATGGAAAAAAGCCGGAAAAATTAACGGAAAACAATTTGTAGGTTCAACAATTGTTTCTACTCCAATGATGATGGAACTGGCAACAAGTTATGGCGTTGAATGCAAAGTTGGTTTAACAGGATTCAAATGGATCGCTAAAATGATTAAAGATTTCCCTGAACTTCAATTTATTGGCGGTGGAGAGGAAAGCTTTGGTTTTATGGTTGGCGATGCCGTTAGAGATAAGGATGCTGTTGCTGCTACATTATTAATATGCGAAGTTGCTGCTCAGGCAAAAGCTGCAGGAAGCTCTGTTTACAAAGAACTTTTACAGCTTTATGTAGAGAACGGTTTCTACAAAGAATACTTAGTTTCTTTAACTAAAAAAGGAATGGAAGGTTTAGAAGAAATCAATCAGATGATGATTAATTTACGCCAAAATCCTCTAAAAGAAATCAACGGTCAGCGAGTAATTATGGTTGAAGACTATCAATCATCTACGGCTTTGAATTTATTGACAAATGAAGAATCTTCAATGGATATTCCAAAATCAAACGTATTGATTTATTATACAGAAGACGGCTCTAAAATTTGCGCAAGACCAAGTGGAACTGAACCAAAAATCAAATTCTACATAAGCGTAAATGCTGAATTAGAATCGGTTGCGGATTTTGATGAAGCTGAAAGTTTCTTAGACGGAAAAATACAAAACATCATTGCAGACATGCAGTTGAAGTAATAAAAACGGGTGACAAGCTCCTGTATAAATATCATAATTGCGAACATACTTTGTTACAATTAACCGATTAAGTTCGACATTTAGAACTCTGATTTACATTTATAACAAATGAAAATCAGAGTTTTTTACTAAAAAAAAGCAAAAAAAAATTGAAAACAAACCAATTGGATTAATTTTGTCCAATAAAAATTCCCAAAAAAATATTCCTAAACTCGAAAGAGTTATACCAAAACAAAAAAAATAATATTCAAAAAATTAAATGAGTAATTACAAAAAAATAATTCCTTTTATATACCCTTATAAAAGATACGCATTCTTAAACATCTTTTTTAATGTTTTGTATGCACTTTTCAGCACACTTTCATTCATGGCATTAATTCCAATGCTGCAGGTTTTATTCGGCAAAAGCAAGAAATTGACAACCATGCCTGCTTATGAAGGAATCACCCACATAAAAGAATACGGAGAAAACTATCTCAACTATTACATCACAAAAAATAATGATCCGAACAATCCCGGGTTTATACTTTCGGTAATGGTTGGCATAATTATTTCTATCTTCTTATTGAAAAATTTAGCCGATTATCTGGCTATGTTTTTCATCAACTTTTTAAGAAATGGAGTTTTAAGAGATATGCGAAATGCATTATACAAAAAAACCTTAGAACTGCCTTTAGCGTTTTATTCTGAAAAAAGAAAAGGCGATGTTATTTCCAGAATTGCCGGAGATGTAAACGAGGTCCAAACTTCCTTTTTAGCTATTTTAGAGCTTATTGTTAAAGAGCCTTTGACCATTGTATTTACGATAATCGCCATGTTAATTATCAGTGCTAAATTAACATTGTTTGTTTTTGTTTTTATTCCGGTTTCAGGATACATTATTTCTTTAATTGGGAAACAGCTTAAAAAGCAATCTACAAAAGCACAGGAAGAACAAGGTACGTTCTTATCTACTATTGAAGAAACTATAGGCGGATTAAAAGTTGTAAAAGGATATAACGCTGAAAATTATTTCAATACTGTTTTCAGAAACTCTACAGATCGTTTTTTCAATTTATCAAACAGTATTGGAAACCGTCAAAACTTAGCCTCTCCAGCCAGTGAGTTTATGGGAATCACGGTTATTGCGATCCTACTTTGGTACGGAGGACAAATGGTTTTAATCGACAAAACTTTAGAAGGAGCGTCGTTTATTGCCTATATGGGATTAGCTTATAATATCCTGACTCCGGCAAAAGCAATTTCTAAAGCTTCTTATGGAGTAAAAAGAGGAAATGCTGCCGCTGAACGTGTCTTAGAAATTTTAGATCAGGAAAACACAATTGTTTCAAAAGAAAATGCAATCGAAAAAACAACTTTTGATAACAACATTAGTGTTCAGAATATCAACTTTAAATATGAAGATGAAAATGTTTTAAAAGATTTTTCTCTTCAAATCAAAAAAGGACAGACCGTTGCTCTTGTTGGACAATCTGGAAGTGGAAAAAGTACTATTGCGAATTTATTGACTCGTTTTTATGATGTAAACGAAGGTACAATTTCTATTGACGGAATCAATATCAAAGACATGAGTCTACATTCTCTTCGAGGTTTGATGGCATTAGTAACACAGGATATTATTTTATTTAATGATACTATTAAAGCAAACATTGCACTAGGAAAACTTGACGCAACCGATGACGAAATTATCGAAGCGTTAAAAATTGCCAATGCTTATGAGTTTGTGAAAGATCTACCACAAGGAATCTATTCTAATATTGGAGACAGTGGAAGCAAACTTTCAGGTGGTCAGAGACAACGTTTGTCTATTGCCAGAGCAGTATTGAAAAATCCTCCAATTATGATTTTGGATGAAGCAACTTCTGCATTAGATACCGAAAGTGAAAAATTTGTTCAGATTGCTCTTGAAAATATGATGCAAAACAGAACTTCGATAGTTATTGCTCACCGTCTTTCTACCATCCAAAAAGCTGATGTGATTGTGGTGATGCAAAAAGGAAGAATTGTTGAGCAAGGAAGACATGACGAATTAATTGCCCTTAACGGCACTTACAACAAACTTGTAACCATGCAGTCTTTCGAATCATAAGACACAACATATACCCAAATAATCAACACAGATTAAGGAAATATTAAAACTCCGTTTAATTTCTTTAATCTGTGTTTTATTTTATAACTTTAGGTTAGTTAAAGATTAAAATCATTAATTCTTTCCGAAAATGTATCTTAACAACCCCAACATCAAACTGCCAGACGACCCTGATACTATTGTTTGGAAATATCTCGACTTATCTAAATTTCTGGATTTACTGCTTTCAAAAAAACTTTTCATGTCCAGGTCTGATAAATTTGAAGATCAATACGAAGGCACTTTTAGCGAACCTACTTATGAAGAGATTAAAAAACTAGCCGTAGATAATCCGGAGTTTTTAAATTACTACAAAACGCATCGCGAAAAAGTAGCCATTAGCAGCTGGCATATTAACGAATATGAATCTTTTGCTATGTGGCAGATTTTCACAAAAAACAACGAAGGATTAGCCATTCAGTCTACAATTGGAAGACTTCAAAAAGCCGTAAAACCAGAAAGCAACTTTGACCAGTATATTGGCGAAGTCAACTATATTGATTACAAAAAAGAATATATTCCGTTTGATGATTTGTTTTTTCCCTTTTTATTTAAACGAAAAAGCTTTCAGTATGAACGTGAAGTCCGAATTCTTACTGACACTTCAAAAAACGATATTAAATTAAATGACGGAATAAAAATAAATGTCGACATCAATCAGCTGATTGAAAAGATTTATATTCATCCCAAATCTGAAAACTGGTACAAAAAACTGGTTATCGAATTGGTTGAAAGATTAGATTTTGGCTTCGAAATCGAAAAATCAGATCTTGAAAGTGATATATTGATTTGAGAGGTGCTAAGATTCTAAGTTTTCATTTTTCGCATAAAGAAAGCCTGTTAAAAATTGTATTTTTAACAGGCTTTCTTCTATTTATCTTAAAGTTAAAAAAATCTTTTTAATCCTTTTAATCTGTGGCAAGAGAAAAAACTTAGAGTCTTAGCACCTTAGCATCAGAACCTCTAAATAGGCTTATAATTCTTCACTTCCCATTTTTTAGACGCTAAGTCAATATAATTGTAGTGTAAAACATCATTTTTATCAAACTGACCGTTTTGGTTCGTATCTTCAATAGTTCTAAAATACAAACGGTTTTTAGATTCGATTAAATTCCAGTCTACCAATTCCTGTAAATCGGCAGAAATTTTCGTAAAGTTTTCTCCGCTGATATCACTTAAATACAAAGTTTTAATATCACTGGTATCAATTTTACCATCTTTGTTTGTATCAGAATCTGTTAAAGTATAAACCATGATTTTATTTTTGGTTTTATCGGCAACAGTTTTTAAATACGTCGCTGTTAAAATCAAAACAGGTTTATCTGATAAGGCATGAATTGAATCAGAATCTGTTTTTTGAAATTTCAGGTTTTGAAGATATCCCGTAATTTCATATTCGCCTAAATTCGAAATTGTAAAACTCACATCGTTTACACTCGAAGAGCCATAACGCGCTTTTGAACCTCTTTCAAAAACCCTTAAATCGCCAACAGGATGAATTAAATAATCTGTTCCTTCCATTTGAATAGGCAGATCAGCAATTTCAATTTGAGTAGAATCTGCTTTTGTAACACTTACTTTGTTTGACACATCGTAACTTACTTTTGGTTTTTGAACTTCTTCTCGGCAGCTAATTAAGGTTCCGATAACGGCTAAGGCTATATAGGCAGTGTACTTTTTCATCGACAAATTATATTCAATTATCAAATATACTATTTTTGATTGTAATTTTGGTTTTTATTGAATTTTACTAGTGCGAAGATATTTAAAACCACTATTCCGAAGTAAGCAAAAAATAAAATCCAATTCTTTTTATATAAAGCCAAATCATGTTGTAACTTTCTTTTTCGTGCTTGCTCTAAGAAATATTCCCTATTAACTTCTTCATAAGAACACTTAAAGGCAACTATTCTTTTTAAATCTTTTTTAGGTTTAGGCTTTGGCATCATGAAAACCAAAAAATCATTGTCATTTTGAATGAATATAGGCATTTTTTCTATTGCAAAAAAGTCTAAAACCTTAATGTATACTTCATAACTCATTTCATTTCCCAAATGAATTTTAATACCATTTATAGTATCATGTTCTCGTTTCATTTTTCTTAATGCAAGCTGAAGATCATTCAATTTTGTTTTTTCTAAATCTTCAGTATTATTTAAAACAAATACATGATAATTTCTTTTGATTACTAAAAGCGCTTTTTTCTGATTAGAATCTGGCAAACTTATATCTATACTATGATAAACCTTAAAAGCCTCAACTCTATAAAAATGGTACAAACAAAACAATGGAATCAAAACCAAAGAAATCATCCCCGGAACGTAAAAAAGTTTTTTTCTCTTTTTACGCTTTTCGATCATAATCTCGCATTCAGTTTTATATTAAAAACTCTGGAAGTCATATAATTTGGAATCGCATATTGATTTTTAGAATACACATCGCGAACCCAGGTATTAGTAATCGCATTTTGATTATTGAAAAGATTGAAAATTTCTAAACCTACAGCTAATTCTTTAAAATTTTTCAGCCAGCTTGTTTTAGAGCTTTGCGTGCTGCTGTCAACAAAAACTTTAGCAAAACCAATATCTGCTCTTCTGTAATCATTTAAGCGATTTTGGTATAAATACGGATCAGAATAAGCAGGTGAACCACCCGGAAGTCCTGTATTATAAACTAAATTCAAATATACTTTTACACTCGGAATATTTGGCATATAATCCTGAAAAAGCATTGCAAATTTCAAACGCTGATCTGTTGGGCGGGCAATATACCCTTTGTTTTCGTAATTTTCTTCTGTTTTCAAATATCCAAAACTTACCCACGATTCAGTTCCCGGCACAAATTCACCATTCAATCTAAAATCAAGTCCCTGCGCATATGCTTTGGCATTATTATTAGCCACATATCTAATTCTGACATTGTCTATTGAATAAACATTTACATCCGAAAGTGATTTATAATAAATTTCCGTAACCCATTTAAAAGGACGGTTCCACATTTTAAAATTATAATCATTCCCCAAAACGACATGAACAGCTTCCTGTGCCTTTACATTCGGATTTACAACTCCATCCAGATCACGAAGCTCTCTGTAAAATGGAGGCTGATGGTACAATCCGCCGGAAATCCTGAAAACCATATCACGATCCCAATCCGGTTTTATAGCAAACTGTGCTCGCGGACTCACTACAGTCTGATTTTTTCCCTCTTCTGCAGCTCCGGAAACCTGCCAGCTTTGAAAACGAGCTCCGATGTGGTACCAAATCTGACTTGACCCAAGCATTGACTGTTTATTCCATTGAGCATAACCCGAATATCTGTTAATTGTATTGAAATTTGTCGCGCGAATAT
This sequence comes from Flavobacterium sp., assembly GCF_039595935.1. Taxonomy (NCBI): domain Bacteria; kingdom Pseudomonadati; phylum Bacteroidota; class Flavobacteriia; order Flavobacteriales; family Flavobacteriaceae; genus Flavobacterium; species Flavobacterium sp. Next base: position 102,227 of record NZ_JBCNKR010000005.1, read on the forward strand.
CCTGATATGGCAAAAGCGGTCCGGTATACGGTGAATACGGCTGATTATTTTCCGGAAGAATAACCAAAGGCGGATTTATTGAAAATCCTGCAGAATCGATTACTTCCCACTCTACTACTCTGTCCCTGATAGATTCTCTGGTATATTTTAATCCAAACTCAAGCTGACTTTCTTTCCAGTCTTTCGTTCCTTTAATTTCCATATTGGCAATTAAAGCATCAAGATCGTTTCGGGCGTGATTCAATTGAGAACCAATTCCTCTTGTAAAATCAATGTTAGATGCATCGTTTGGATTTTCGGTATCGACATTTCCTAAACGATATTGAGCCAAAATATCAAAATGTTCTTTTTCAGTAGTATGAAATAAAGAACCTATCAATTTTAAAGTTAAGGTTGGCAAAACTTTATATGTGGTTTTTAAAGCTCCAAAATAAGTATCATATTGATCTTTTTCCTGTCCTTCATAATAAACGGCAAGCGCCATTGGCTGATCGATTGTCCCAAATTTAGTTTCGCGGGTTAAAGGCTGATACAAATATTTGTTCTGCGAAATATTTCCCAAAAAGCTAATCTGCCATTTTTTAGAAATATCATAATTAATATTCGTTTGAATATCTGCAAAAGTTGGCGTGTAATTCGTCTGCGTATCCTGACTGTTTACCAATAAACTGTTATTTCGATAACGAACTCCGGTTACGGCAGACCATTTTTTATTTTTTGAAACTAAATCTGCAGAAGCACTTCCACCTAAAAAACTGGCTTCCAAAGAAGCACCAAACTGCGTTGGTTTTCTATACGTAATATCTAAAACCGAAGATAATTTATCTCCAAACTTTGCCTGAAAACCTCCAGCCGAAAAATCGACATTCTGAACCAAATCTGTATTCGTGAAACTTAATCCTTCTTGTTGACCTGAACGAATTAAAAACGGACGATATACTTCGACTTCGTTTACATACACTAAGTTTTCATCATAATTTCCGCCTCGAACGGCATATTGAGTGCTAAGTTCATTGTTTGAGTTTACTCCGGGAAGGGTTTTTAGAATATTTTCGATCCCGGCATTTGCTCCCGGAATCTTTTTTATGGTGGCAACGTCAACATTTGTAATTCCCTGAACTCTTTTTCGGTTTCGGGATGAAACAAAAACCTCTCCCATTTGTTCCTGAGAATTGTTCATTACAGGATTAAAAACAAAAACTTCATCTGGTTTTAAAGTTACCGTGAGGCTGATCATTTTTAAAGAAATATGGGTAAAAATAATCGAAGCTTTTTTATTGGAAACCACATCGATTTCAAAAAAACCATTTGCATCAGACTGCACAGCATTTTTGCCCGAAGTAATATTGACATTTGAAACAGGATGCTTTTCATTATCTAAAATAATACCTTTAACATGAGCATTTTGAGCCAATGAAATACAACTAAAGCACAGAAAAAGTAAAGCGAGTATTAACCTGTTTTTATTCAAAGATTTGGATTTTATTTTTGTTGACTTCTAAAAAAATGAGTTTCAAAGATAGTAGAATTTCCTACATTATCAACAACTTCAATTTTTAAAAAGTTTTCACCCTCAGTCAAATACTGATCGTCAAAAGTATGGGTGATTTTTCTGTTTTTGTTTTCATATTCAAATAAAACCCAGCTTCCGTTTAAGTAGCCGTTATAAGATTTAATTCCTGATAAAGAATCTCCAATAGTAAATTCAATTTTTTTCTGATCGCTGATCCATTTCCCTTCAACCGGTTTTGTAATTTTTATAACCGGAGCAATTGTATCGAGAACTAAGCCGTATTGCCCTAAGACTTTAGCTTTTGCAGTAAAAACATCCCCTTTTCTAATGGTTCCGTTATAACTTGTTCCTTTTCCGATATAAAGTTTATCGCGTAAGGATTCAGGATAAAGGGTATCTTTTATCGTAATTGTAAAATTCGAATGTACCGGAACTGTATCATCGTGAATATAAACTTTGTTATTTTTTACATCAAAATTCATATTGAAATCTTCGTAAAAAGTACCAGCCGGAAAGAAAACAGACATATTATCTTTCTCAAAATTTGAATCGCGGTTATAACGAACAAAATATTTAGATGTAACCGGTTCTGATGGCACAATCGGAGTTTCTGTATCATATTCAATTGGAACTGTAATCGAATTTTGATTGCCAAAATAATCCGAAACTTCAATTCTGTAAGTCGATGCCAGATTAGGTTCAGGCGTAATTATACCACGAAGCGAATCCGTTTTAATAATACTTAAAGCAAAAGGCGTTTTCATAAAAAGTTTCTGAACTCGCTGACTTGTTTTTTTATATCTCGGATAATCAATAAAGGCGTTAATGAAACGCATTTCATCAAATGAATACGTATTAAACTGATAATTATAATTCTGATTTCCGTTTAAAAAAGTCGACACATTAAAAACACCATTTTTATTAAAAGAAACATCATCAGTATCAACGGCATTGATTCCAAAACCAATTTTTCCGTTTGCTTTTACTTTTGCAGCGAGATATGTTCCGTCTTTTTGAAGTGTCATGTTAACCAGCAAAGGCTGTTTAGACTGGTTGACCGTCGCATTATCTAATGGATATACATATAAACTTGACAAAGTTGGCTTTTTGGTATCTTTAATATTTTGGTCAAAGCCAAAGAAAATTGGATTGATGACAAATTCTGTTTTAGTATCGCGAATTTCAAAATGCAAATGAGGTCCTTCTGAAGATCCTGTATTTCCGGAAAGCGCTATAAGCTGTCCTTTTGTAACGGGAAGTTCATCTGGTTTTGGAAACATTTCTATTTCGTAAGCTTTTTGCTCATAATGTGTTTTTTTTACATAATCCTGAATTGGCCCAACTGTGGTCTGCAAATGACCGTAAACAGAAGTATAACCATTTGGATGCGTGATGTAAATACATTTTCCGTTTCCGAAAGTAGAAATTTTAATTCTTGACACATATCCGTCTGCAATCGCATAAACATTCAATCCTTCTTTTTGATTTGTTTTTAAGTCAAAACCTGCATGAAAATGGTTTGGTCTTAATTCACCAAAATTCCCCGATAACTGCATTGGAATATCAAGCGGCGGGCGGAAATAATCTTTAGGATATTGTGTCTGGGCGAATAAAAAAGGAGATAATAATAGGGCAAGTACAGTAAATTTCATAAAAAACATTTTTGCTAAGATAAAAAATTAACAGGTAAAAACCGAAGAAAAACCTACAAAAACACAATTAATTGAATTTCATTTGTTTGTCTATTTTTAATGCAAAAAAATCGAGAAAAAATTGCATTAATAAAAAGGAATACTAACTTTGTATGATTAAGTAATGAATAGGATTTATAATGAGTGTAATTGCCGAAATAATTGATACTCTTGAATATAAAGTCGAAAAGCTTTTTGAAAAGTCAAAAGGCCTGGAGAAAAACAATCAGGATTTACGATTAGAATTAGCCAAAGCCGTGCAAATTATCCAGAAACAATCTGAAGAAATGGAAGCTTTGAAAAAGCAATATGAAACACTTAAGATAGCCAATTCGTTGCTTGGCAGCGACAATAACAAGAGAGAGACAAAGCTTAAAATAAATTCATTAATCCGCGAAATTGATTACTGTATAGCGCAACTTTCAGATTAGAAAAATATGGACGGAAAGCTTAGAATTAAAATATCAATTGCCGACCGAGTTTATCCTTTAACGGTTGAACCAAGTCAGGAAGAAGGGCTTAGAAGCGCTTCAAAAAAAATTGATGCTATGATTAAGCAGTTCGAAGAAAGCTACGCAGTTCGTGATAAACAAGATGTATTGGCCATGTGCGCCCTGCAATTTGCATCGCAAGTGGAACAAAAACAAATTGACAACGCAATCGATGGCGAAGAAACTATCGAAAGAATTAAAAGATTAAATACGCTTTTAGATCAATATCTCGAAAATTAAACGTTCTTTACATAAACTAAGATACTGCCTACATTAGTTCACAATTGGTAAACTCAACACTAACAATTTAGAATGAGCAAATCGTCGCTACTATAGTATGCCCTCCATTTGGCTGGGAAACTTGAACAGTGAGTTAGCTCAAAACTTGTCTTTACGAGTTTATACAAGCAATTAATGTAGGCTTTTTTTATATATAAACCCTAACAAACATGGACATCATAACGATCATTATTGGTATTGTAGGTATTGCGGCAGGTTTTGCAATAGCTAAAATTATCGAGAAAAGTAATATTTCTAACTTAATCAAAAATGCTAAAAAAGAAGCAGCTTCAATTTTAAAAGATGCTAATTTAGAAGCCGAAAATATTAAAAAAGATAAAATTCTTCAGGCAAAAGAACGTTTTATCGAATTAAAATCTGAACACGAACAAGTTATTTTGGCACGCGATAAAAAAGTAGCCGAAGTAGAAAAGCGTGTGCGCGATAAAGAATCTCAGGTTTCTAACGAACTTTCTAAAGCTAAAAAAGTAAACGACGAGTTTGAAGCTAAAACTGCTGAATACAACAACAAAATCGAAGTTTTAGACAAAAAACAAGCGGAAGTTGATAAATTACACAAAAGCCAGTTACAACAGCTTGAAGTAATTTCAGGTCTTTCTGCAGAAGAAGCGAAAGAACAATTAGTAGAAGGCTTAAAAGCCGAAGCTAAAAGCAAAGCTATGTCTCACATTCAGGAAACTATTGAAGAGGCCAAACTTACTGCACAGCAGGAAGCTAAAAAAATCATTATCAATACCATTCAGCGTGTTGGAACTGAAGAAGCAGTTGAGAACTGCGTTTCTGTTTTCAACATTGAATCTGACGATGTAAAAGGACGTATTATTGGTCGTGAAGGTCGTAATATTAGAGCTCTTGAAGCTGCAACCGGAGTTGAAATCATTGTTGATGATACGCCGGAAGCTATTATTCTTTCTTGTTTTGATCCTGTTCGTAGAGAAATTGCCCGTTTGTCTTTACATAAATTAGTTACTGACGGACGTATTCACCCAGCTCGTATCGAAGAAGTTGTGGCTAAAACAGCTAAACAAATCGATGATGAAATTATCGAAGTTGGAAAACGTACTGTAATTGACTTAGGTATTCACGGTTTACACCCAGAATTAATTAAAGTGGTAGGTAGAATGAAATACCGTTCTTCTTACGGACAAAACTTATTACAACACTCGAGAGAGGTTTCTAAACTTTGCGGTATCATGGCGGCTGAATTAGGCTTAAATGTAAAACTAGCAAAAAGAGCTGGTTTACTTCATGATATTGGAAAAGTGCCGGATACAGAAAGTGATCTACCACACGCATTATTAGGTATGCAGTGGGCTGAAAAATATGGCGAGAAAGATGAAGTATGTAACGCTATTGGAGCGCACCACGACGAGATTGAAATGAAATCATTATTATCTCCAATCGTTCAGGTTTGTGATGCTATTTCCGGAGCAAGACCAGGTGCAAGACGTCAGGTTCTGGATTCATATATCCAGCGTTTGAAAGATCTTGAAGATGTTGCTTACGGGTTCAGCGGAGTTAAAAATGCTTATGCAATTCAGGCTGGTAGAGAACTTCGTGTAATTGTAGAAAGTGAAAAAGTTTCTGATGATAACGCTGCAAACCTTTCATTTGAAATTTCACAAAAAATTCAAACTGAAATGACTTATCCGGGACAGGTAAAAGTAACGGTAATTAGAGAGACAAGAGCGGTAAATATTGCGAAATAATTCTCAAAATATTAAACAATAAAAAAGGCTGTCGTTTGACGGCCTTTTTTATTGTTTAAAGATCATTAAAAACGATTTTAAAGCTCGTACCTACTCCAACTTCACTTTCTACCGAAACCGTTCCTTTCATGGCTTCAATTTGATTTTTGGTAATATACAAGCCAATTCCGCGTGCATCTTCGTGTTTATGAAACGTTTTATACATTCCGAATAATAAATCGCCATATACCTTCAAATCGATCCCCAAGCCATTATCTGTAATTTTTAACGATTTGTAACCCTCAGGTTCAATTCCAAAATCAAAAACAATAACCGGTTCACGATCCGGATGTGCATATTTTATAGCATTGGTTGTAAAATTCAACAGCACACTTTCCAGATAAGCCGGATTAAAATTAATCGTTAAATACTGCGGAACATTATTTATGATCGTTATTTTTTTATGGTTATCATACCCTTTAATTGTCGAAATAGTTTTTTCGATATATTCACAAAGCTTAAGCGGAACAACGGCTATATTAATATTACTCTGCGTTTTTACTATTTGAGTTAAATTTGAAATTGTTTCATTCAAATCATTTGAAACAGTTCGCAAATGTTCCAGCATTTCTGTTACCGTTTCTTTATCACCATCAGCATCTATAAAATCCAGAATTGACTTTATGTTTCCTGCCTGCGTATTTAGATTATGCGAAACAATATGCGAAAAATTCAGCAGTCGGCTATTTTGATCGCTATACAATTTCATTGTTTTCAAAAGTTCCAGTTCTTTTTCCTTTTGAGCCGAAATGTCGGTATGAGTTCCTATTACACGCAGCGGCTTACCATTTTCATCGCGTTTAATCACTTTTCCTCTGTCCAAAATCCACTTATAATTTCCACTGGATGTCATTACACGATGGTAATTTTCGTAATATGGAATTTTATTGTCAAAATGTTCTCTAATATCTGAATAATATTTTGGGAGATCATCCGGATGCACGATTTTATCCCATCGTTCCGGATCATCAAAAATATCCGCTGATTCTAATTCTAAGATTTTTAACGAAAGTGAAGAATAAAAAACATTATTGGTCACCATATCCCAATCCCAAATTCCAACGGTAGAAGCATCGAGTGCAAACTGAAAACGTTCTTCGGATATACGAAGCTTTTCTTCTTTGTCTTTTAATTCGGTGATATCCGAAATATGACCAAAAAAACTCACTCTTCCATCTGCCGATAATTCTGTTCTGGCCGAAACTTTAAACCAGCGAAGTCCTTTTTTGGGAAGAACAGCTCTAAATTCTAATTGCCAGGGTTTAATTTCCTTACGCGCATTTACTAAGGACTGAAAAAAAAGTTCCCTGTCCTGTTCAAAAATCCTGTCGTAAATTGTAAACTTTATGTTGTCGGTAAAATCTCTGTTTGAAAGTTCAAAAATTTCATCAGCTGATTTACTTACTAAAGGAAAGGTATATTGATTATCATTGTCGATAATAAATTGAAAAAGCAAATCTGGCATTTCGGCAAATAATTTTTTATAAAAATTGTTCACCTCTAAGCAATCCTCATTACTGTATAAGTCAAAAACCATATGCCCGCTATTTGAGTAAATAATATTTTATTGGATATGAGAAAACCCTCTAAATTCTTTTAATTTACTTCCATTCTATACAAATGTAATACCAAGTTAAAACTTTTTGCTTTAAAAATGCAGGCTCTGCCTAAAAAAATTACTTTCGTGGATGATAAGAATGCATTACTTCTTTAAGGAAACTTCTGTCTAAATGCACATAAATTTCTGTAGTTGTAATCGATTCATGCCCCAGCATTAACTGAATAGATCTTAAATCGGCACCATTTTCCAGTAAATGTGTTGCAAAAGAATGGCGTAATGTATGCGGACTGATATTTTTATGCAAACCAATTTTTACAGCGAGATCTTTAATAATGGTAAAAATCATAGCACGTGTTAACTGATTTCCTCTGCGGTTTAAGAACAAAGTATCTTCGCAGCCCTTTTTTATAGTAAGATGAACCCGAATTTCATCTCTATAAATCTGCATATATTTTTGAGTCAGTTTACCAATTGGCACAAAACGTTCTTTATTTCCCTTTCCGGTAATTTTAATAAAACCTTCGTCAAAGAATAAATCTGATATTTTGAGCGTAACCAATTCCGAAACCCTAAGACCGCAGCCATAAAGTGTTTCTAAAATCGCGCGATTTCTCTCTCCTTCATTACTGCTTAAATCTATCGCCGCTATAAGCGCATCAATATCTTTTACAGATAATGTATCCGGTAATTTTCTTCCTGTTTTAGGGCTTTCTATAAGTTCTAAAGGGCTGTCATTTCGATAATCTTCAAAAATTAAATAATTAAAAAAACTCTTCAAGCCAGAAATTATACGAGCCTGCGAACGCGGATTTACTTCTTTTGAAACTGAATATATAAACTGCTGAACGGTTTCATCTGTAATTTTTATAGGAGAAACATCAATTTGATTGGTTTCCAAAAAAAGACGCAAACGCTCAATATCAAAGCTATAGTTCTCAATTGTATTTTTAGACAAGCCTCTTTCAATTCGCAGATACGATTGATAGTCTTTTATATAATTATTCCATTTCATATTTACAAAGTAAAACATTTTTGAGCATAAAAAAACCTTCCGTTTCTGGAAGGCTTTCGAATATATTTTAAAATTCAGATTAAAATTTATATGCAGCAGTTAAAGCTAAAACACTATTTTTTGGACTATCTAAATAAGCATCGATATCATCTGTATCATAATCTCCAACATTAGACAAACCAACTGTATAACGCAGACCTACAGAAAAATTATCTGTAAAATAATATCCTGCTCCAAAATTAAAACCTAAATCAGTAGATTTGTACGAATCTTTTATATCATTGCCATCTCTTTTAGCAGAAACTAAAAATCCTAATTGAGGTCCACCTTCTACATAAAATTGTTTTACAATATAAAATTTTGCTAACACAGGGATGTTGATGTAATTTAATTTATAATCAATATCGCGATTACTTCCGTTAACATCAAACGATGCTCCTTGTGTTGAAAATAAAAGTTCTGGCTGAATAGATAGTCTTTCAATAATCTTTATTTCTGCAAAACCACCAATCTGAAAACCTATTAATGCATTTGAGTCATTATCTCCACTAAAATTTGTGATATTAAGACCTCCTTTTACTCCAAATCTTGTTTGCTGTGCATTTGCAAAGCCAAATGCCAAAATAGCAATTGCTGTTAAAATAACTTTCTTCATTGTAAATTCGTTTTGGGTTAAATTTTAATAATCAAATATAAAAATATTCTTCATAAAAACTAATTTGGAATTTAACAAATAAAATAGTAATAAGCGTATAAATTGTTAAATCAACGTCAAAAAGACTTTAAGTACAAACTAAAAAAACAAAAAAAGAGTCCTCAAATTGAGAAGTCTTTAAATAACTAACTAAATATTTTACTTAAAATTTGTAAACTACTCCAAAGCTCACGTCTCTTAAATCAGTACCAAAACCAAAAGAGTTTGTTTTATCAGCCCCATGACCGCCATTGTTGTTTACGTTGTATCCTAAACCTAACCAAGTTGCTTCGATAGCGAAATGATTAGATAAGAAATAACTTAAACCTAAACCAATGTTTGCTCCAATTTCGTTTGCTTTAGCATTTCCTGGTTTATATTTTTCATTAGTAAAATCAAGACCTGCCTGACCGTATACTGAAAATTGAGATGCCGGAGTAAAGTAATATCTACCAAAAGCACCTGCTGTGAATGAATTCGTTTTGTTTTCACCTTCTTTTGTTGATCCAAAACCTAATTTTGCTCCAATCGCAATGTTTTCAGTAACAAAATAACCAACTTTTGGCTGAATTATAAATCCATTTGATTTAGCATCACCTGTTTTTTCAGACACCACATTTAAAGCTCCTGAAATAAACGCATCTCCTTTTGAAAATCCACTTGTTTGTGCCTTAGCAGATGCAAGACCTAATACTGCAATAGCAGCTAAAAATAATTTTTTCATGTTGTTTTTTTTAATTACAATCCCAAAACTAAGATTATACTTACTAAAAAACATCCTTCAAAAGCTACAAAACTATTAAAATAAGACAGAATTAAATTACAAATAACAACATGATTTATAGATCTTTACACAATAATCATTAACTTTAACATTATAAATTCCATAAAAAAGTGTGAATTTTAATAATTATCAAATGCCAGATATAAAACAATAAAATCTAAATAATGTAGTTTTGAACTATAGAATAACATTTAAATACCAAACACTAAAGCCATTTTTTATGAAAAAAATACTTTTAGCAGCTGTATTGTTCATAGCAACAACAGCTACAATCCAGGCACAATTATTAAAAATCGGGGTAAAAGCAGGGGTTAACTTTGCCAATCAAACAGGAGATGCAAGTTTCAGCGGAATCGATTACAGCAAAGATGGAATAACCAGTTACCATGCAGGTTTAGTCGCAGAAGTTAAACTTTTAGAAAAATTCTCTATTCAGCCGGAACTTTTATACTCAACACAAGGAGCAACTTATAAAAATGCAGTAGAGGAATTTAAAAATGAATTAGGTTATTTATCTATTCCTGTAATGGCTAAAATATATATGACCAAATCATTAAGTTTAGAAGTAGGACCACAAGCTTCATTTTTATTAAGCAATAAAGAAGAATTTGATGCTCAGGATCCTAAAACTTTTGACTTTGCTATTAATGCGGGACTTGGGTTAAAAATTACTGAAGGACTTTTTATACAGGGTCGTTATGGATTTGGTTTAACAGAAGTTTCTTCAAAAGCAGATCTAAAAAACTCTGTATTCCAAATTTCTGCAGGATATATGTTCTAAAAATATAACATACTTTTACAAAAACCGGTCTATTAATTAGAGCGGTTTTTTTATTTTTACACTTTAGTGAAATGTTTTCAGTAAATGTAAAATGAATTCAAATCGCTTATAATTCTAATCAAAGTTATTTATGAAAATCTGCATTATCAACGGACCCAATTTAAATCTTTTAGGAAAACGTGAACCGGAAGTTTACGGAAGCCAGACTTTTGAAGATTATTTTGAAACGTTGAAACAAAAATTTCCGAACGTTGAGCTTTCTTATTACCAAAGTAATATCGAAGGAGAATTGATTGGAAAAATTCAGGAAGTTGGTTTTTCATTTGATGGAATTATTTTAAATGCCGGAGCTTACACACATACTTCTATAGGTCTAGGCGACGCTATGAAAGCGGTTACAACTCCCGTAATCGAAGTGCATATTTCTAATACGTATGCCCGAGAGAGTTTCAGACATCAATCTTATTTATCCGGAAATGCAAAAGGTGTTATTTTAGGTTTTGGATTGAAAAGCTACGAATTGGCGATTCAGTCATTTTTATAAATCTTATTTAACAAATTATTAATAGGATCGTTTTTTGAGTTGTTTTATTTTTATAAGACAAATTACTCGCATGAAAAACGCTATACTGTTCGCCATTTTATTTTTTTCAATTTCTAATTTTGCCCAAATCAAAGGAACAATAACCGATGAAAAGGGAAATCCACTGCCGTTTGTGTCTATTTTTGAAGAAGGAACTTATCGCGGAACGACTTCAAATGAGCAGGGACAATATCAATTGCAGGTAAAAGAAATTGGCAAAAACAAAATCGTTTTTCAATATCTTGGTTTCAAAACGCAAAAAATAACAGTTTCAGCCAATTCAAAATCCATTACTTTAGATGTAAAAATGCAGGAAGAAAGTTTTGCATTAAACGAAGTCGTTATTGATCCAAAAAATAATCCTGCTAACGCAATTATTAAAAGTGCAATTGCAAACCGAAAGGAAAACTCTGAAAAAACGGCTCGATTTACAGCCGATTTTTATTCGAAAGGAATTTTAAAAGTAAAAGATTTACCTAAAAAAATATTGGGCCAAAAAGTGGATCTTGGTCCGGATTTATCTTCAAATTTAGACTCGACTGGAACAGGAATTTTATATTTGTCTGAAACCATTTCGAAAGTTTCTTATCAAAAACCGGACAAATTGAAGGAAACTATCATAGCTTCAAAAATATCCGGAAACAATAAAGGTTTTAGCTATAATACGGCCGCTTTATCAACTTATGATTTCTACGATAACACATTAGAGTTCGATATAAATCTCATCTCTCCTATTGCCAGTAACGCTTTTAGCTATTATAAATATAAACTCGAAGGAAGTTTTTATGATGATAATAAACAGCAGATTTTTAAAATTAAAGTAATTCCAAAGCGAGATAAAGAACCTGTTGTTGAAGGATATATTTATATAGTCGATGAAAGTTTTGCTATTTATGCCGTAGATGTAGACATTAAAGGCTATAGAGTAAAAAATGAATTTACTGAAAGCATGACTTTAAAACAAAGCTTTAGTTATAATTTGCAAAACAAAATCTGGTCAAAAAATTCGCAGACACTTTCGTTTACAGCGGGCGGTTTCGGAATCAAATTTTCTGGTCAGTTTAATTATGTTTATTCGAATTATGAATTCCCTGAATCATTTTCTAAAAAAACTTTTGGAAATGAAATTGTAGCTTTTGATCTGGGCGCTAACAAAAAAGACGATTTATATTGGAATGAAATTCGTCCGATTCCGTTAACAATTGAAGAAAGCAACGATTATGCAAAAAAAGACAGTCTGCAGACCATTAGAAAATCAAAAAAATACACCGATTCTATAGATGCCAAAAACAATAAATTTAAGATTATTGATATTTTAAGAGGCTACGATTATAAAAATACTTACGAAAAACATTCTTTTAAATACGAAGGTTTATTAAATCTTACGTCATTGAGTTTTAATACGGTTCAGGGTTTTAATCTGGATTCTGGTTTTTCATTTAAAAAATGGAATGAAGAAAAAGGAAAAAGCACTTCAATAAGTACTACATTTAATTATGGTTTTTCAGATGAACGTTTTCGTATTATTGGCGAATTCAGTCATCGATTCAACACCATAAATTACGCTACGATTTCAGCTTCGGGTGGAACAAAAACGGCTCAGTTTAACAGCGCTGAACCTATCAGTAAATTTGTCAATTCTATAAGTTCTTTATTTTTTAAAGACAATTATATGAAATTATACAACTTGGAATTTTTTCAGGTTAATTATGCTCAGGATATTGCAAACGGAATTAATCTGAACGCAAAACTGGCTTACGAACAACGCAAACCGCTTTTCAATACAACTGATTATTCTTTTTTTAAAAGAGATGATATTTATTCATCCAATAATCCGCTGGCTCCGGATGATTTTAGCACTCTGGCTTTTAGTCAGCATCATTTAATGAAAGCCAATCTGAATCTCAGAATTAATTTTGGAAACAAATATATTTCAAGACCAGACGGCAGATATAATTTTAAGAATGAAAAATACCCGACTGTATTTCTAGCTTTTGAAAAAGCTTTTGCCGCAAGTGAGAAAAACTATGATTTTGAGCGCATTGGAGCCGCAGTTCAATATGACTTAAAACTAGACAATAAAGGCGTTTTGGGAATGAATTTTAAAGCGGGTAAATTCTTTAATGCCGAAAATATTTCTTTTATAGATTACAGACATTTCAACGGAAACCAAACGCATATTGGCACGAGTGATCGCTATTTGAATGTTTTCAACTTAATGCCATATTATAAAAACAGTACAAACGATAGTTATTTTGAAATGCATTTAGAACACAATGACATGGGATTTATAACGAATAAAATTCCGCTGATTAATCTTTTAAAATCAACAATGAATCTTGGATTTCATTCGCTGGCAATTCCAGACAGAAAACCTTATACAGAGTTTACAGTTGGTTTAGATAATTTAGGTTTCGGAAAATTTAAACTATTCAGAATCGATTACGTACATTCTTATCAAGGCGGAATTCAGCAGAATGGTGTTGTTTTTGGATTGAAGATTTTGAATGTGCTTAATTAAGGTTCAGAGTTGCAAAGGGACAAAGAGACAAAGTTGAAATAGTTTGGCTTCGACTTCGCTCAGCCTGACAAACATATATTAAACAAAAAATCGGTTTATTTCTAAACCGATTTTTTTATTTTTAATCAGGATCGAAAAAACTTTGTCACTTTGAACCTTTGCAACTTTGAACCTCTAAGAATGATAATCATCTGGTTCAATATGAATTAAAACATTTCCTAATTCAGGAATTTGTTCTTTTAAAGTATCTTGTAGTTTATGAGATAAATCATGTCCTTCTTTCACAGAAATCTTAGCCGAAACTATAGCATGAAGATCAACGTGATAACGCATTCCGGCTTTTCTTATGAAACATTTTTCGGTTCCTAAAATTCCGGGTACTGTTAATGATTTTACACGAATTTCTTCGACTAAATCATCATTCATATTTTCATCCATGATTTCGCCAAGAGCAGGTCTGAAAATTTTATAACAATTATATAAGATGAAAAACGCAGCAAAAAGTGCCGCCCAATCATCTGCAGATTCATAACCTTTCCCCATAATCAGTGCAATCGAAATTCCGACAAATGCCGCAACCGAAGTAATGGCGTCACTGCGATGGTGCCAGGCATCTGCGGCAAGAGATGAACTATTGGTTTCTTTGCTTCGTTTCATCACTAAACGATACGAATACTCTTTCCAAAGAATTATAGCTCCTAAAACATACAATGTCCATGATTTTGGTAAATCATGCGAAGATTGAATATTGGCAATACTTTCATAACCAATAATGGTTGCCGAAGTAATTAAAAATCCAACTACCAAAAAGGTTATTAAAGGTTCTGCACGACCGTGACCGTAAGGATGATTTTCATCTGCCGGTTTATTAGAATATTTAATTCCGAATAAAACCAAACACGACGAAAATATATCTGCCGTTGATTCGATTGCATCCGCAATTAAGGCGTATGAATTGCCAAAAAAACCTGCCAAACCTTTTATCAAGGCTAAGCAGGTGTTTCCGACTATACTAAAAATAGTAGCTTTTATAGCTTTTTTTTCATCTGTCATTATAGAAAATTATTTTTTCGCCACTCCCGATAGCTATCGGGATCGCGAATTACAGAAATTTATAATTCGTGAATTTGTGGCTAATAATTTTTTAAGCTCTTACAATTTTTGCTCCAATAGCTCTTAAACGCTCGTCGATACGCTCGTATCCACGGTCGATTTGCTCGATATTTTGAATTGTACTTGTTCCTTTTGCTGAAAGCGCTGCAATCAATAATGAAATTCCCGCACGAATATCAGGAGAAGACATTGTAGTTGCTTTTAATTGAGATTCAAAATTATGTCCCATAACCACAGCTCTGTGCGGATCACATAACATAATTTTGGCTCCCATATCAATTAATTTATCCACGAAGAATAAACGGCTTTCGAACATTTTTTGGTGAATTAAAACGTCTCCTTTTGCCTGTGTTGCCACAACTAAAACAATACTTAATAAGTCAGGAGTAAAACCTGGCCATGGTGCATCGGCAATAGTTAAGATAGATCCGTCGATATCAGTTTTTACTTCATATCCGTCTTTGTGAGCCGGAATGTAAATATCGTCGTTACGTTTTTCGATTGTAATACCTAATTTTCTAAAAGTATTCGGAATTAAACCTAAATTTTCCCAGCTAACATTTTTGATCGTGATTTCGCTTTTTGTCATAGCCGCAAGACCAATCCATGAACCAATTTCGATCATATCCGGTAAAATTGTATGTTCACATCCGCCAAGGCTTTCAACACCTTCAATTGTAAGTAAGTTAGATCCAACACCTGTAATGTTAGCTCCCATAGAGTTTAACATTTTACACAACTGTTGTAAATATGGCTCACACGCAGCATTGTAAACTGTCGTTCTGCCTTTTGCTAAAACAGCAGCCATTACGATGTTTGCTGTTCCGGTTACAGAAGCTTCATCAAGCAGCATATCTGTTCCTTTAAGACCTTCTTCAGGAGTTTCTACACCATAAAAATGATCTTCTCTATTGTATCTGAATTTTGCTCCAAGATTAATAAAACCTTCAAAGTGAGTATCTAATCTACGACGTCCAATTTTATCTCCTCCCGGTTTTGGAATATAACCTTTTCCGAAACGAGCCAAAAGCGGTCCAACAATCATAATAGAACCACGAAGCGCTCCACCTTCTTTTTTGAAAGCTTCCGTTTCTAAATATCCAACATTAACTTCATCAGCCTGAAAAGTAATTGAACCCGGCTCGTTACGTTGAATTTTTACACCTAAATTACCCAGCAAAGTGATTAATTTATTGATGTCTATAATATCAGGAATGTTATTAATTTTTACTTTCTCTCCTGTTAGAAGCACGGCACATAAAATTTGTAACGCCTCATTTTTTGCTCCTTGTGGAGTGATTTCTCCTTTTAAAGGAGTTCCTCCTTCGATTTTAAAAATTCCCATAGATTTTTTTTAAGGTTCTAAGGTTCTGAGATTCTAAGTTTCTAAGGTTGAGCTAAAATCTCAGCACCTTAGCTGCTTAGTATCTTAGCAACTTCTTCTATTTTTGATTATTGTTTTTTTGAAAGTTCTTTTTTTGTCCGCCTTTGTTATTCTTATTATTATTCTGCGTTTTCGTTTGTCCGCTTTGAGTTGTTTTGTTTGAGACACGTTTATTAGTACGCATTAAATCTGTTGTATTCAACAATTCTTCCGTACTGTGCAGACAAATTGATTTTTCCTCCAGACAATTCATATAAATGCTCAAAAATAACATCATCTTTTACCGTGTCTTTGTTCCAGCTCAAGAATGATTTTTTCATGTGGTTGGCAATTACCATGACCAGTGCATTTTTCATCTCGCCTTCTTCCCATTTATTGGCAACATCAATCATGTATTTAATGTTGTTTCCGTAAAATCTGTATTTTGGAAAATTCTGCGGATACTGCAATATCTCAGGTTTTAACTGCAAAACATCTCTTGATGGAATTGGGTAAGGAGATTCAACATTTAATT
This sequence comes from Flavobacterium sp., assembly GCF_039595935.1. Classification (NCBI taxonomy): domain Bacteria; kingdom Pseudomonadati; phylum Bacteroidota; class Flavobacteriia; order Flavobacteriales; family Flavobacteriaceae; genus Flavobacterium; species Flavobacterium sp. The sequence goes on from NZ_JBCNKR010000005.1 coordinate 118,917, forward strand.
TAAAATCAGACATAATAAAAAGCTGATCCCATAATTTATGCTGAAAATCGGGTACGTCGCGCAAATGCGGATTTAAGCTTCCCATAACCTGAATGATATATTTCGCCGCTTTGTTGCGCGTTTCATCATCTTCGATTACAGTAGCCTGATCGATCAGTTTTTGTAAATGACGACCATATTCCGGAATAATTAAACGCTGTCTTTCAGAATTGTATTCTAAATTATAAACAACATCACTTGCGGCTTCTCTTTTATATTTTTCGATCATAAGTTTATAATGAAACTATACCTTCAATTGTAGAAACTTCTTTGTATTTACTAATCACATCATCTGAGCTGTTCATAGTAACATCAACAGAAACGCTGGTAAATTTACCGGTTTTAGATTTTGTTGTTTTAATAACTGCCCCCATTCTGTCAAAAGCTTTTTCAACACGCTCTACATTATCAGCAACAGAAGGCACAATGAATTTATATAAGTATTCTGCTGGCCAGATATTTGCATTATCAAGCTCAACTTTTAATCTTTCGTAAAATTCGGCTGTATTTTTTTCTTTATCGTTCTCCATTCGTAATTAAAAATAAACGCAAATATACGGTTTTGATTTTAGACTTTTGATTTTAGATTTTAGATTTTTTTCAGGCTTAAAACTTTGTTTTAAAGGGACAAAGTTACAAAGGCGCAAAGGTGCAGAGAAAAAAGCAATCGAAGATTATTTCTTTGTAAATTTTACTCTTATATTTGAGAAAATAATCTGCTATAATCTATCGCAAAATTTTTATTTAGCCACAGATTTAAAAGATTAAAATGATTTAATAAAATCTGCTCAAATCTGCAAAATCTGCGTGAAACCAAAAGCTTTATTACTTTACGAGATTAAAACACATTATAATGAAAAAAATCCTTTTACTTTTTATTGCATTTACAATCAACCATATTCAGGCGCAGGAAGTTAAAACTTTAACCTATTTCCAAAATGACACTTTAAAACTAGATTTAGATTTATATCTTCCAAAGAAAAAAGCTAACGAAAAGATCCCGTTAGTTATGTTTGCTTTTGGCGGAGGATTTTCTGGCGGAGAACGTACAAGCGAAAAAAACTTCGGTTTGTTTATGGCTCAGAATGGTTATGCGGTTGCAAGCATTTCGTACAGTTTATATATGAAGGGAAAAGATTTTGGCTGTAAAGGAACGTTAACCGAAAAAATAAAAGCAATTCAAATTGGTGTAAGCGATATGTGGCAGGCAACTGCTTTTTTAATCGAAAATGCCGATAAATATAATCTTGATACTTCAAAAATATTTATTTCAGGAATTAGTGCCGGTGCCGAAATTGGTTTTCAGGCTTCGTTTTGGGATTATAAATTAATGAATCTTTATAAAAGCAATCTGCCAGAAAACTTTAAATACAAAGGTTTTATTGGAGGTTCAGGCGCAATTCAGGATATTAATTTAATTACGAAAGAAAAAGCAATTCCGATGTTATTGGCTCACGGAAGTAATGACGAAACGGTTCCGTACAGCGCTGGTTCGCATCGTTCTTGTCCAACAAATGCTTCGGGCTGGTTGATTCTTTTCGGTTCTTATGCGGTTTATAACCAGATGAGAGATTTACATAAAGATGTCGAAATGGTTACTTTTTGCGGCGGCGGACATGAATTCTCCGGTTATCTTTTTCATGACGGACAACAATATGTTCTGGATTTTGTGAATGATGTTTTAAAAGGAAAGAAATTTGAATCGCATATTATTGTGCCTTCTAAAAAGAAAGATTTAAGCGGAAAATATTCGTTTTGTGAATAAATCTTTTTACCTCAAACTGGACTGAAGTCCAGCCCTACAATATTTGGCGAGCCTATGGCTCTTTTCGCACGTCTCAATTTAGTTCCGAAGGAACGTTCCATATTGTAGAGCTGGACTTCAGTCCAGTTTACAGCGACATTTAACGCCCACACACCAAATCCATTTTTTATAAAAATGCCAAATTATTCGCTTTGCATAAAAATTCTTTTTAATTACGAATAAGTTTAGGTAAATTTGCCCTTTATTTTTAGAATAGTGCAAAAACAAATCATAGTACTCATTGGTGGTCCTGGTACGGGAAAATCTACACTTATAAACGAATTAGTCGCTCGTGGCTATTGTTGTTACCCTGAAATTTCAAGAGAAGTTACACTCGAAGCCCAAAAAAGAGGCATCGAACAATTGTTTCTGGAACAGCCTTTATTATTTAGTGAAATGCTTTTAGAAGGACGAATTCAGCAGTTTGAAAGTGCAAAAAATGAGCCTGATGATATCGTTTTTATAGATCGCGGTATTCCCGATGTTGTAGCTTATATGGATTATATTGGCGATGAATATCCAGAAGGTTTTGTAAAAGCGTGCGAGGACTATAAATATTCTAAAACATTTATTTTACCGCCTTGGGAAGAAATTTATCAAAGTGACACAGAACGTTACGAAAATTTTGAACAGGCATTGAGCATCCAGAAACACTTAATTGAAACGTATAAAAAATATGGTTACGATTTAATTGAGGTTCCGAAAGATACGGTTGAAAACAGAATTCTTTATATCTTAGACAAAATTTAGCGGCCGGTTTTAAAGTTGCAAAACTAGAAACTGATTTTCTAAATTTTTAACTTTAAAACACAGGTCATGCAGGACGCACAGGAAATTCTTTTTAAATACTGGAAACATGCCAGTTTTAGACCGCTGCAAAAAGAAATTATTGATTCGGTTTTAGAAGGTCAGGACACATTTGCACTGCTGCCAACTGGAGGAGGAAAATCAATTTGTTTTCAGGTTCCGGCCATGATGCGCGAAGGAATTTGTCTGGTTATTTCGCCTTTGATAGCCTTGATGAAAGATCAGGTGGCAAATTTGCAAAAAAGAGATATCAAAGCCATCGCTCTTACTGGTGGGATTCATACCGAAGAAATAATCGATCTTCTGGATAACTGCCAATTCGGAAATTACAAATTTCTTTATCTTTCTCCGGAACGTTTACAATCAGACTGGATTTTAGAACGCATTAAAAATCTTCCAATCAATTTAATTGCTATTGATGAAGCGCATTGTGTTTCGCAATGGGGTCACGATTTTAGACCGGCTTATTTAAAAATTTCAGAACTTAAAAAATACTTTCCTAAAATTCCTTTTTTGGCTTTGACTGCAACAGCGACTCCAAGAGTTGTTGAAGATATTAAAACCGAACTAGGATTAAAAGACACCAAACTTTTTCAACAGTCTTTTGAAAGAAAGAATATTGCATACATGGTTTTTGAAGTCGAAGACAAATTGTATCGCGTAGAACAGATTTTGAAGAAAAATCCGCAGCCGTCTATTATATATGTAAGAAACCGAAAATCGTGTTTAAATATGTCAACGCAATTGCAATCTTTAGGATTTAGAGCAACCTATTATCATGGCGGACTTTCGGCTCAGGAAAAAGATAAAAATATGCAGTTGTGGATGTCAGAACAAGCTCAGGTTATTGTCGCCACGAATGCATTTGGAATGGGAATTGACAAAGACAATGTAAAAACGGTTATTCATACACAACTTCCTGAAAACCTGGAAAACTATTATCAGGAATCTGGAAGAGCTGGACGAAATGGTGAAAAATCTTTTTCAGTTTTACTATATAATAATTCAGATGCTAATCAAACAGAACAGCAGTTCATAAGTGTTCTTCCTGATAAAAAGTTCCTGAAAACGATGTACGTTAAATTGTGTAATTATTTTCAGATTGCTTACGGAGAAGGCATTGATGATTCATATTCTTTTAAAATGAATCATTTTTGCAATAAATATGATTTCCCAACTTTGAAAACCTATAATGCTCTGCAGTTTTTGAATCAGCAGGGAATTATTACGATGTCTCAGGAATTTTCAGAAAAAGTAACAATGCAGTTTTTAATTGAATCGAAAGAAGTGATTCGATATATGAGTCTGAATCCGAATGACGAAGAAATTATTTTGGCGATTTTAAGAACGTATCCGGGAATTCACGAAATGAAAACACCGCTTAATCTTTCGTTAATTGTAAAAAAATCAAATCATACCGAAGAGCAGGTTACAAATCTTTTAGAAAAACTAAAAGAAAAAGAAATTATCGAATACAAGTCTAAAAACAACGACGCAACCATTTTGTTTAATGAAGTGCGCGAAGACGATTTAACCATAAACCGGGTTTCAAAATATCTTGAAAAACAAAATAAATTAAAACGCGATCAGCTTTCGTCTGTACTTTATTATATAAAGGAAGACAAAACCTGCAAGAACAGATTAGTTCTGGATTATTTTGGAGAAGAAACAAAAGAAAACTGCGGCGTTTGCTCATATTGTATTACTCAAAAAGGAAAAATCACAGAAGCCGATTCAATTGCTGATAAAATTCTGCACTTATTACGAGCAACTGCGTTAACTTCGCGCGAAATTCAAAATCAAATTAAATTAGACACAAAAGACGTACTTTCTGTTCTTCAGGAATTACTCGAAAACAATCATATTGTCATCCTGGCAAATAATAAATACGCTTTAAAATCATAATGGAAAAATTACGAATTATATTTATGGGAACTCCAGAATTTGCTGTCGGCATTTTGGATACCATTATTAAAAACAATTACGAGGTTGTCGGCGTTATTACAGCTGCTGATAAACCGGCGGGACGTGGACAAAAAATAAAATATTCGGCTGTAAAAGAATATGCACTTGCAAACAATCTTACTTTATTACAGCCAACGAATTTAAAAGATGAAAGTTTTTTAGCCGAATTAAAAGCACTAAATGCAAATCTGCAAGTTGTAGTTGCTTTTAGAATGCTCCCAAAAGTAGTTTGGGAAATGCCTGCTTTCGGAACTTTCAATCTTCACGCTTCTCTGCTTCCAAATTACCGTGGTGCTGCTCCTATTAACTGGGCCATTATAAATGGCGAAACCAAAACCGGAGTTACTACTTTCTTTATTGATGATAAAATTGATACCGGAGCGATGATTTTAAATTCTGAAATTGCGATTGAACCAGCAGAAAATGCCGGACAATTACACGATCGTTTAATGAATTTAGGAAGCACAACGGTTATCGATACTTTAAAAGTTATCGAAGCAGGAAATGTTACGACAACAATTCAGGAAGATAATGCAGATATTAAAACAGCTTATAAACTAAACAAAGAAAATTGTAAAATTGACTGGACAAAATCTGGTGATGAAATCAACAACTTAATTCGAGGATTAAGCCCTTATCCTGGTGCGTGGTGTTTTTTGAAAGATAAAAATGAAGAGCTCAATATTAAAATATATGAAGCAAAATTAGTTCCAGACAGCCATTCTTACGAGACAGGAAGCATAATCAGCAGTAAAAAAGAAATCAAAATTGCAATAAAAGATGGTTTCATTCAGTTATTAAGTTTACAATTACCGGGAAAAAAGAGAATGCAAGTGGCCGAATTATTAAACGGGATAACTTTTTCTGATAGTGCAAAGGTCTATTAACCTCAGTAAAACAGGGGTTTCTACCTGTTTTTGATCGATGAACAACATGCTTTATGAACAAAAAAAGCAAGTTATCAACAATTATTGCTAAAATTAGAGAAAACACTTGCACGCAACGGATTTCCTACTAAATTTGTGTATTAACAATTTTTTTTAACCAACAATTAATAACTAATTATTATGAACAAATCAGAATTAATCGATGCTATCGCTGCTGATGCAGGAATTACAAAAGCTGCGGCAAAATTAGCTTTAGAGTCATTTTTAGGAAACGTAGGAACTACTTTGAAAAAAGGCGGAAGAATTTCATTAGTAGGTTTTGGTTCTTGGTCAGTATCTTCAAGAGCTGCTAGAGACGGTAGAAACCCTCAAACAGGAAAAACTATCAAAATTGCTGCTAAAAATGTAGTAAAATTCAAAGCTGGAGCTGAATTAGAAGGTGCAGTGAACTAAGTAAGAAAGTTCTCTAAACTAAATAATATAATTAAAACCCTCTTCTGGAGGGTTTTTTTGTGCGGTTTAACGATTTTTTTTGTGATTTTAATTTTTTTATGACTAAATTTAATAAAAATTGTAGCCGTATGATTTCAGAAAAATTAAAAAAAGGACACCTGCTTATTGCCGAGCCTTCTATAATTGGGGATTTATCTTTTAACAGATCGGTAATTTTATTAGCAGACCATAACAAAGAAGGATCAATAGGTTTTATTATCAATAAGCCATTAAAATATACTATTAATGACTTGATACCGGAAATTGATGCTAACTTCAAAATATATAACGGAGGGCCAGTTGAACAAGACAATTTGTACTTCATTCACAATATTCCAGATTTAATCCCGAATAGTGTCGAGATTTCTAATGGAATTTATTGGGGAGGTGATTTTGAATCAACCAAAGACTTAATAAACGACGGATCGATCAATAAGAACAATATTCGTTTTTTCTTAGGCTATACCGGTTGGGATGAAAATCAGCTCGAAAATGAAATGCAGGGAAACTCCTGGATCATTGCTGATAATAATTACAAAAACAAAATTATCGGAAAATCGACCACTCATTTCTGGAAAGAACAGATTATTGAGCTTGGCGGTGACTATGTTATTTGGTCAAACGCACCAGAAAATCCTTATCTGAATTAATTTTCAGATAGGGTTTCATTTAGTTTTTGCACTAATAAATGAGCCAGATTACTTGTAAACTCCTTTTTTCGATATTTACTTATCGGCTGTATTCCCGTGATTACATTTGTCAAAAATAATTCATCCGCTTTTTGAAGATCAAAAGGCGAAATGATTTCTTCTACAACCTCAACACCTTCTATTTTTTTTGCCAAAGCTAAAATCTGCTTACGCATAATTCCGTTTAAGCAGCCTTCAGAAACTGGCGGCGTAATTAGCTTTTTACCCGAAACCATAAACAAATTGCCCTGAAGTCCTTCGACAACATTTTTAGCATCGTTTATTAAAAGGCAATTGGCAAGACCGTTTTCATCAGCAAAAATACTTCCGGTAACATTAATCATCTTATTAGTCGTTTTAATCGACGATAACAATTGTTTTGTAACATAGAAGTCTTTATACAAATCAACTTCGTATTCAGCTGTATTTAAAACGTATAAAACATTATCAAGAGGCGTTGCGTGTATTAAAAAAGAAACTTCTCTTGTTTTTGGCAGATACAGTCCGCCATCATTTCTATAAACCGTTATTCTCGCTCTTGCCGAAGAAGATATATTTTTTTGCTGAACAAGATTTAAAATCTGTTCTTCAAAATATTCCATTGTAAAACTCATCGGAATCTCCATTCTAACCACCCGCATTGAAGCCATCAGTCTAAAATAATGATCTTCGAGAAACAAGATTTTATTGTTGATTATTTTTACTGTTTCAAAAACGCCGTCTCCGTATAAAAACGCACGATTTTGGGTTAATAAATTTTCTTCCTGCGTAATGTTTCCGTTAAAATTGATCATAAAAAAACCCTGAATTTTGTTCAGGGCAAATATAAGGCATAAAATAGACTTTTACTAAACAGATCCTATAAGATGTTTTAGATCTGAAATTTGATTCTCCCACAATTGTTTAGCCTCTCCTATTTCTTCTTTTTCAGCAAAATCAACTACCATTAATGACACATCTTTAGTTAATTCATCAACTAAAATATGCAATTCAAAAAAATACTCAGTATCCTTACTGCTTTCATCAACCCATTTGAACTTTACTTTTTCACCTGTTTTTTTAGAAGCAAGACGTGCTTTTTCCTGTGAATCATTCCAGATGAACGTAAAAAACTCTCCTCTGGAGTTAACATTGTCAGCAAACCATTCTTGTAAACCTGACGGAGTTGATATATATTGATACAATAATTGTGGCGAAGAATTGATCGGAAACTCGATTTCGTAACGTATTTTTGAATCCATGTGCTACTTTTAATTTTTTTGGAAATATAAGAATATATGTCCAAAAACAAGACGTTTTTAAAAATATTTTTTTTTCTTCATTTTATACTTGTATGCTTTAATATTATTTCTATCTTTGCACCCGCAATCAGGAATTCATGATAGCAGTCCAGGCGAGGTAGCTCAGTTGGTTAGAGCGCAGGATTCATAACCCTGAGGTCACGGGTTCAACTCCCGTCCTCGCTACCAGGTAAAAACATCACTTTTATTAAGTGATGTTTTTTTATTTACAGCAATTTTGATTTATGGCAGAATTTGTAGCTAACATTTTATTTGACCGCCATTAAAAAATAGTATCTTGCAAACTACGTAATTTATAAACAAATGGATATAGTTAAATTTAAAGTCACGTCAAAAACGATAAAAGTAGAAGTACGCAATTCTAATAATTATGTCTTTAATTTTAATACTGCTTTAGAGATCAAAAAAGAAGATAGAGATGTTTTATTAAAACTGTATAATGCATTAGATCTTCTCTTTAAAAAAGATGCCGTTCCAGAGATAAAAAACTATATTTCACCCAACCAGACTAATATATTGGATCAGATTTCTGACATTGATAACTTAGAGCAGAATAAATCAGAAATTTAATTCCATTTTACATATATAATAAACATCACTTTTTAAGTGGTGTTTTTTTGTTTTTACAATACTTCAACCACCAATACAAACTCAATCTCAATTTTCAAAACAATAGTTTTTCTCTATACCACAAGACGCATTTAATATCCGATCGAATCAGTATCTTTTTTCTTAATCCGTAAATTTGAAAGAAGCAAAATTCAAGTTTACTAATTTAAAAATCTCTACTTATGGGTAACACAAATGATGACATCAGCAAATGTCCCTTCCACAACGGCAAATTAAATAATACACCGGGAGGAGGCACAAAAAATCGTGATTGGTGGCCAAACCAGTTAAAAGTAAATATTCTAAGACAGCATTCTCCAAAATCAGATCCTATGGATAAAGATTTCAATTATGCTGAAGCTTTTAAAAGTCTGGATCTTGAAGCAGTAAAAAAAGACCTTCATGCCCTTATGACTGATTCGCAGGACTGGTGGCCAGCAGATTTTGGACATTATGGAGGATTATTTATTCGTATGGCATGGCACAGTGCCGGAACTTATCGTGTAGATGACGGACGCGGAGGCGCAGGTGCCGGACAACAGCGTTTTGCTCCGCTGAACAGCTGGCCAGACAACGTAAGTCTTGACAAAGCACGCCGATTATTATGGCCAATCAAACAAAAATATGGTAAAAAAATCTCTTGGGCAGATTTGATGATACTTACAGGAAATGTTGCTCTGGAATCAATGGGCTTTAAAACTTTTGGTTTTGCCGGAGGACGTGAAGATGTATGGGAACCAGATGAAGCTGTTTACTGGGGATCTGAAACTACATGGCTTGGCGGCGATGACCGTTATGGAAAAGGCTCACCTGGTGTTCCTAAAGATCATGGTGTAGTTTCTTCTGATGATGATGCAGACGGAGATATTCATTCAAGAAATCTTGAAAAACCTTTAGCAGCTGTACAAATGGGACTTATTTATGTAAATCCTGAAGGCCCGGACGGTAATCCTGACCCGATTGCGGCTGCGAGAGATATTCGCGATACTTTTGGACGTATGGCCATGAATGATGAAGAAACTGTAGCACTTATTGCCGGAGGACATACTTTTGGAAAAACACACGGTGCTGCATCATCAGATAATGTGGGTAAGGAACCGGAAGCATCTGATTTGGAAATGCAGGGTTTTGGCTGGAACAACAAATACGGTTCAGGTAAAGGTGCAGATGCCATCACCAGCGGTCTGGAAGTTATCTGGACTAAAACGCCTACACAGTGGAGCAATAATTTCTTTGAAAATCTTTTTGAATTCGAATGGGAACTTACAAAAAGCCCGGCCGGTGCACATCAATGGGTAGCAAAAAATGCCGAAGCTATTATTCCGGATGCTTACGATTCTTCTAAAAAACATCTCCCAACCATGCTTACAACAGATTTATCATTACGATTAGATCCTGTTTATGAAAAAATATCCCGTCGTTTTCTTGAAAATCCGGATGAATTTGCAGATGCTTTTGCACGTGCATGGTTTAAACTGACACATCGTGACATGGGACCTCGCGCTCGTTATCTGGGAGCAGATGTACCACAGGAAGAATTACTATGGCAGGACCCAATACCAGAAGTAAATCATGCCTTAATAGATGCCAATGATGCAGCTCAGTTAAAATCAAAAATTAAAGCTTCAGGCTTAAGCGTATCTCAACTGGTTTCAACTGCCTGGGCTTCTGCTTCTACTTTTAGAGGCTCTGATAAACGAGGCGGAGCCAATGGTTCACGTATTAGATTAGCTCCTCAAAAAGACTGGGAAGTTAATAATCCTGCACAGCTAAAAGAAGTATTGGCTAAACTAGAACAAATTCAAACAGAATTTAATAATACTAATAACGGTAAAAAAGTTTCGCTTGCCGATTTAATAGTTTTGGCGGGTTCAACAGGAATAGAAATTGCGGCTGAGAAAGCTGGAAGTTCTATTACTGTTCCTTTCTCTCCGGGACGTATGGATGCTTCTCAGGAACAAACCGATATTGAATCTGTTGGTTATCTTGAACCAAAAGCAGATGGATTCCGTAATTATCGCAAAATAAAATCTCCTGTTTTTACAGAAGAACTTTTAATAGATAAAGCGCATTTGTTAACGCTTACGGCGCCAGAACTGACTGTACTTTTAGGCGGTTTAAGAGTATTAGAAATTAATACCGACGGTTCTAAAAATGGTGTATTTACAAATCGTCCGGGGCAGCTTACAAATGATTTCTTTGTAAATCTTCTTGACATGAGTACAGAGTGGAAAGCTTTATCAGATGATAAAGAACTTTATTCTGGAAGTGATCGTACAAGCGGCCAGCTTAAATGGATTGGAACTCGTGCTGATCTTGTTTTTGGTTCTAACTCTGAATTAAGAGCTATTGCCGAAGTTTACGCCAGCAGCGATGCCAAAGAAAAATTTCTGAACGATTTTGTAAGGGTATGGACTAAAGTTATGAATCTGGATCGTTTTGATTTAAAATAATTTTTCAAACAAAAAACAATCTGAAAAGCGTCTCTGAGGCGCTTTTTTTTATTTTATATAAAATAATCCGCCCTTTATTGTAACATTTTCTCGCTAGAGCGTCTAACGTTAAAATTAAATTACAGTACTTTGTAACTTATTACATTCAAAATTTGAAACCCTTCATTTTTGAATACAATAATATTAGACTCAATGAGTTTTGACTAGATAAAACTAGCAGCGATATTTTTCGTTATGGACAATAAAAAGTTTATTATAAGTTTAAAAAAAGGTAATGAAGCAGCCTTCAAAGAGGTTTACTTCACTTACTACGATAAACTAATAAATATTGCCAAACGTTTTGATCTTACCGTACTTACGCCGGAAGATTTTGTTCAGGAAAGTCTTTTACGACTATACAATAAACGAGAATTACTTAATGAAGATGTTTTGTTTGACAAGCAATTGTTTACCATCTGCAAAAACATTATCATCAATCACGTTAACAGAGAAAATAAAATCGTTCAGCTTAATCCTTCACAAGCTGAAATCTTAGACGAAGAAACTGATTCAGGAATTTTTGAGGAAAGACAAGAAAAATTACACACCTTCATTAATCAGCTTCCTGAGCAGCAGCAAAAAATTTTTACTTTACACAAACTGGAAAACCTTAGCTATAAGGAGATTGCAGAAATTACGGATCTTTCTGAAAAGACCATTGCCAATCACATTTATCTCGCCAGTAAATTTATTCGAAAAAAAATCGAAAACCATTAGGAACTTTTTTGTTCTCGTTTGTTATATCTAAAAACAAGGACAAAAAATGCACATTGAAGCGTATAAAACGAATATTAGAACAAAAAAGGACGCAAGTTATATTGTGGCTCTTTTGCAGTTCATTATTTCTGATTGTATCATAAATTTTGATTTTAAGAACCGCGAAAGAATTCTAAAAATCGAAACCAATAGAGAAATTCAGGAAATGGTTTATGGTGTTTTTAATAAACAAGGATTTTATTGTAAAAAACTTTAACACCGAGAGGTCATGGATAAAGAAAACTTAGAAGACGAGTTAAAAAAATTATGGGACGAAATCCCGGCTTCGCATTCAGATACTGAAAAAGAAGCTTCGTGGGAAGAATTCCGCTCGAAAGCTTTTGCTCCCAAAAAACGAACGTTTAAACCGTGGCGTTATGCTGCCGCAGCGGCCGTTTTACTTTTTGTACTTATCGGAACTACAATTTATTTTAAGAATGAGCCTTTATCCGAAACTCATCTTGTAGCAGCAAAAAATGTAATCGAAAACCAGACTTCAAAAATAAAATATGTTGTCTTGCCAGATAGTTCAAAAGTAGAATTGAGTCCAAATGCTAAAATTTGTTATGGTGATAATTTTGCTCTAAACAGAAAAATAGAAGTCGATGGTTTGGTATATTTCAAAGTAAAAAAAGACAAACAGCATCCTTTTCAGGTTTTTTCTAACGAAACTACTACTACTGTTTTAGGAACTTGTTTTACTGTAAATGAAACTGAAGACGAAGATGTAATAGTGGAACTTTTTGAAGGAAGCGTTCAAATGAATGTAAAAGGCCAAAATCAAAAATGGATATTAAAACCCGGCGAAAAATTCACATATTCTAACCAAACTGCTTCTGTAACAGAATTTAACCGATTTGTAGATTTTGATAACGAAAAGCTGACTTCTGTAAGCTCTTATATTGAGAAAAACTACGGATATAAAGTAATTCTTCCGGAAGAATACCTGAATCAGAAAATCACGATTCGAATCAATAAAAAAGAAGACTTAAAAACAATTGTACAATTAATATCAGAAATGTATAACCTAAACTTTGAAATAAATGAAGATTTAAAACAGATTACTTTTCAATAGAAAAGAAAAAAGGATGTAAGCCGCGAAACTCCACATCCTCCTCATATTCAGGTATAACACGAGGTTATTCCAGTTAATAATTATTCAAAAATACAAAATTTCATGAAGCATATAATTTCAGCATGCTTTTTTTTATTCAGTTTAGGTATGTCTGCCCAGAACGTTACCGTAACTGTAGATCAAAATGTAACCTTAAAAGAATTCTTCAGGCAAATCGAAAATCAGACTGATTTTAAATTTGCTTTTACGGATCAAATTGACACCAGCAAAAAGTATTTCAATAAAAAAAGCACTTTTAAGCAGATTACTATTGAAAAACTAATTTCAGAATTAAACAAAATTTCATCTGTACAATTTTCTGTTGTGGGGAACAATATTTTTGTGAAACAGAAATCTCAATCTACTAAAGCAGCTAAAAAAAAAAGCACGCTAAAGGGACAGATCTCTGATGATGAAAAACAACCTGTTATTGGTGCCAATGTTTTTATTAAAGAATTAGAAACCGGCACCGTAACAGATTCTAACGGAAAGTTCAGCTTTGAAGTTGCAAACGGAAATTATACGCTTGTAATAAGTTATGTTGGGTTTAAAAATCAGGAAAAATATGTTACAGTTTCCGGTGATGTAAATTACAATTTCAACATCGAATCAGACAGTCAGCAATTGGGTGAAGTTATTGTAACCAACACTAAAGCTGTAGATGTTAAAGCCACTCAAATGAGTGTGAACAGACTTACGATGCAGGAAATAAAACGAATTCCGGTTGCGATGGGCGAACCAGATCCTTTAAAATCAATCTTAACTTTACCCGGAGTTACCAATGCCGGAGAAGCTTCTTCGGGATTTAATGTCCGCGGTGGAGCTGCCGATCAGAACTTGATTCTCTTAGACGGCGCACCAGTTTATGCAGATTCGCACATGTTTGGTTTTTTCTCCATTTTTAATGCCGATATCGTAAACGGTCTGGATTTATATAAAGGCGGAATTCCGTCTAAATTTGGAGGACGTGTTTCTTCTGTTTTAGACGTAACCCAACAAACGGGAGATTTTGAGAATTTTAAAGTTAACGGAGGAATCGGAATTATTTCGAGCCGACTTTTAGTTCAGGGGCCTTTACAGAAAGAAAAAGGTTCTTTTATCCTTTCAGGAAGGACTTCTTACGCGCATTTATTTTTAAAACTGGCAGATAATCAAAACTCGGCTATGTTTTATGATTTGAATGCCAAATTAAATTATCGTTTTGATGCTAAAAATTCGTTGTCATTTTCAGGTTATTTCGGAAATGATTTATTCGATATCAACGATCGTTTTGCAAGTACTTACGGAAGCACAATGGGTATCTTAAGCTGGAAACATAAATTCTCAGATCGTTTAAACAGCAATTTATCTACTTTTTACAGCGAGTACCGATTTAATCTTGAAATTCCGGTTGAAAGTTTTAAATGGGACAGCAGCATTCAGAGTTATGGATTGAAATACAACTGGAATTACCAGCAGTCTGAAAAGTTTAAAATTAGTTATGGTATCGATGGTTTGTATTACAATTTTAATCCCGGAGTGGTTCAGCCTACAGCTTCAGATTCTCAGTTTAATTACAAACAGCTTGACAAAAAATACGCTTTAGAAACTTCTGCATATCTTGATTTTGAAAATCAGATTACAGAGAAACTGAATTTCCGTTACGGATTGCGTTACAGCTCATTTTATCGTTTCGGACCAGAACCAATCAATACTTACGAAAATGGACAGGCCGTAGTATATAATCCGTTATATAAAATTTACGAAGAAGGAACACCAAACGGCACCATAAATTACAAAAATGGTCAGGCGATCAGCACTTTTAATAATTTTGAGCCAAGAGCTGCTTTGTCTTATTCTTTTAATGATAATACTTCTGTAAAAGCAAGTTACAACAGAATGGCACAGTACATTCATATTTTATCGAATACGCAGTCTCCGCTGCCAATGAGTATCTGGACACCAAGCGGGCCATTTACTAAACCTCAGCTTTTAGATCAATATGCTTTGGGTTATTTTAAAAATTTCAGAGACGGCGATTACTCTTTAGAAACCGAGTTGTTTTATAAAAATGTTCAAAACCGTATTGATTATATTGACGGTGCCGATGTTTTGGCGAATAACAATATTGAGCAGGTAATTTTAAATGGTAAAGCCAGATCGTACGGAATGGAATTATTATTGAGAAAAAACACCGGAGTTTTCACCGGATGGATTTCATATACTTTGTCTCGTGCTGAGCAAAAAACACCGGGAAGAACTCCAGAAGAACCGGGAATTGCAAATGGTGACTGGTATTTATCAGGATATGATAAATTACATAATTTGAGCGTTGTAGGAAGTTATGAATTTAGCCCGAAATGGTCTTTCAACGGAAACTTCACTTTGCAGTCAGGTCAGCCGGTTACATACGCAACAGGGTATTATGAAATTGGAGGCATTCATGTTCCGAACTATTCTTTAAGAAACGAAAACAGATTACCGCTTTTCCACCATTTAGATCTTGCAGCTACTTATACGCCAAAACCAGATAAAAAGAAAGGATGGCAAAGCTATTGGGTTTTTAGCCTTTATAATGTTTACAACAGAAAAAATGCAGCTTCTATGAGTTTTACAACTAATGAAGATACGGGAGCAAATGAAACCAGAAGACTTTCTATTTTCGGGATTGTACCTGGGGTTTCTTATAATTTTAAATTTTAATGCTATGAATAAATTGATAAAAAATAGGGTAATGAACAGAGCGCTGGCATTAATAAGTCTTCTTTTTGCTTTTTCTTTTACTTCGTGTGAAGATGTTGTAAATCTTGATCTGGAAACAGGCGAAACAAAATTGGTTATCGATGCCGAAATTATCTGGAAAAAAGGAACTTCCGGAAACGAGCAAACTATCAAAATCAGTAAAACGGCTCCTTATTACAACAATTCAACACCAAAGGTTTCAGGCGCACAGGTTAGAGTTGAAAACAGTAACGGAGATGTTTTTACATTTAATGAAACAGAAACCGGAGTTTATAAATGCACGAATTTTGTTCCGGTAATCGACATGGAATATAAATTGTTTATTACTGCAGAAGGGCAAAGTTATACCGCAACAGAAAAATTAACTTCTGCTACTCCCATAAATAAAATTGAACAGAAAATAGTTCCTGATTTTGGCGGAGAAGATGTTATTGAACTTACGTTTTACTACAACGATCCGGTTGACCAGAAAAACTTTTATGTAACCGATTATCAAAGTGACTTTTTAATTTATCCGGAATACGAAATCACTGATGATGAATTCTATAACGGAAATGAAATAAGCACAAGATATTCTCATGAAGATGACATAAAACCCGGAAGTATTGTAAAAATTACACACAGAGGCGTTTCTAAAAACTTCTTTAATTACTGGAAATTAATTCTTGAAGCTTCAAACTCAAATCCTTTTTCTGTTCCACCGGGAAGTATTAAAGGAAACATTCTAAATACAAGTGATTCTGGCAATTATGCTTTCGGTTATTTTAGACTTTGCGAAGCAGATGAACGCTCTTATGTTGTGCAATAAAAACATTTTCAATAAAAGACAAAACCCTTAAATACTAACATTTAAGGGTTTTGTCTTTTTATAAAATCAATTTAAACCTTGACGAAACTCTGCAGGCGAAATTCCGGTTTTCATTTTAAACAATTTATTAAACGACTGCGGATGTTCAAAACCTAATTCGTATCCTATTTCGGCAGCCGTTAAATTTGTTGAAGTCAGCTTTTCTTTCGCAATATCAATTAATTTTGAGTGAATGTGCTGCTGTGTATTTAATCCCGTTGCACTTCTGAGCATATCGCTGAGGTAACTCGCAGAAAGGTTTAATTTATCTGAAAAGTATTTTACTGTCGGTAATCCTTTCAATATTGATTCTTTCGAATTAAAATAATCAGCCAGAAGATTTTCAAATTTTTCGACATGTGTCGTGTTAACCACTTTTCTGGTAATGAATTGCCTTTTGTAATATCTGTTGCTGTAATTCAGTAAAACTTCAATATACGAAATAATTAAATCCTGACTAATTTCATCGATAGAGGCATTTAATTCCTGATGAATATCTTCAAAAACACTTGTAATTTTCTCTCGTTCACGATCAGACAAATGAAGCGATTCGTTTATGTTGTAAGCAAAAAAACCATATTTAGAAATACTTTTGCTTAACGGATACGATAAGAGAAAATCAGGATGAAAGAACAAACTAAACCCTTCACATTCATCACTGTCATCTACTACTGACAAAGCCTGATTGGGCGAAACAAAAATCAATCCGCCGTCATCAAAATCATAATATCCCTGACCATATTTCATTTTACCTTTCAAATTGGTTTTATATGAAACCATATAAAAATTTGCCACTAAATTTCTAACATCAGAAGCCGGTGAAATTTCACTATGATTAAAAAAAGTAATAAGCGGATGCAAGGGTTTTGACACACCCAAAGCATCTGTCAATTCTGCAATAGAATTGAAATAACGCAGCTGGTTCTTTTTTATTGATTTATCGATCATAATACTGAAAATGTAAATTTACGATAGAAGTCATTAACTTTTACCAGAAAAAATACTGTTTGTGAGAGCATTATATTCTTCTTCAGATGAACTGCGTCGAGCATCTAAAAACAGTTTAATATCATTTGTAGGTGTGTATCTAAATTGATCTGAATTATCATTTGCTGCTTCAAAAATAGAAGCCACTACTTTTTCAAGTGCATCATGATCTACATTATTTTCCAAACCGCCGTATAACTTTCCAATGTGTTCTAAAAACGGAACATAATCTTCAATAAACTGAACATTTCCGCTTTCTCCTCCTACTCGTGCCTGAAAATTAGTTTCTAAAGCCCCGCCCGGTTCAATTACTTTAACTTTAATTCCCAGCGATCCTAATTCATAACGAAGACTTTCTGAAAAACCTTCCAATGCAAATTTTGAAGCGCTGTAAAGAGACGCCATCGGAAAACCAATTGCTCCTGCTCCTGAACTCACATTTATAATAGTCCCTGATTTGTTAGTACGAAAATGCGGCAGAATCGCACGGCTGACATCCATCGCTCCAAATACATTTACATTAAACTGCGCCTGAATTGCTTCTCTTGAAGCGCCTTCAAAAATTCCGAAAAGCCCATAACCCGCATTATTAACAATAACATCAATACGCCCAAAATGTTGAATTCCCGACTCAATAGCTGAATGTATTGTAGTAATATCTTCGACATTGAGTTTTCCAACCCAAACATTTTTCATGTTTAATAGTTTTCCTGCTTTACTTACATCTCTCATTGTGGCAATAACATTCCAATTATTTTCTGCAAAGAATTGCGCTGCAGCTAGTCCAAAACCAGAAGAAGTTCCTGTAATTAATACTGTTTTTTTCATTTTTATATCATTAAAATTATTTGATACAAAACTAGTTCGCAAGTTTTCGGGCGAATAAGTAGAAATGAGGAACAAATAAGCCAAAATGAGGATTCTAAAAATACTCCAATAAAAAAGTCAGGTTTTAATAACACAAAACCTGACTTTTTTAAAAACTTTATAATAAGATTAAACCAAAACAGTTCCGCCGTCGATCGTTATAATCTGACCTGTAGCAAATGTCTGTTTCATTAAAAAAGTAAATGTCTGAGCAATTTCTTCAGGATTACCAACTCGTTTTACCAATAATGAATCGCCAACCGATTTATAAAACCCTTCTCTTGTACTCTCGTCCATACTATTCCAAAGGTTTGTTTTGATAACACCCGGCGC
Organism: Flavobacterium sp.; assembly: GCF_039595935.1. Classification (NCBI taxonomy): domain Bacteria; kingdom Pseudomonadati; phylum Bacteroidota; class Flavobacteriia; order Flavobacteriales; family Flavobacteriaceae; genus Flavobacterium; species Flavobacterium sp. The sequence goes on from NZ_JBCNKR010000005.1 coordinate 137,627, forward strand.
AACGGCATTTACACGAATAGGAGCCAGTTCTACCGCCAAAGCTCTGCAAAGTCCATCCATTGCGCCGCAGATACTTGCCGCCAATGCCCATCCTGAACCGGGTCTCTGGCTTGCAATTCCGCTCATTAACCCAATAGAACCGCCTTCATTAATATATTTTGAAGCATATTTTACAGCCGCAAGTGCGCCCCAATAACGAATTGTGAAAAAGTTCTTTGCGTTTTCAATATCAGTATCGTCAAGCGTAGTCAGATTCAAATTCTCGCCTGCTGAGTAAACCAGATGATCAAAATTACCTATGTTTTCAAACAGGTTTTTGATGTTTTCTTCTTTACTTAAATCAACCACAAATCCAGTAGATTCTGTCGATAATTGTTTAAGCGCATCATTGATTCTGTTTTGATTACTTGAAACAATAATCACATTTGCACCTTCCTGAGAAGCTTCTTTTGCGGTGGCCAATCCTAAACCAGAAGTTCCGCCCAAAATGACTACTTTTTTTCCTTTTAAGGAATTTCTATTATTTTCCATTTCTAAAATATTTGATTTATTATTGATTTGCACCGCCGTTTACAAGCAAATGCTGACCGTTTACAAAAGAAGATAAATCGCTTGCAAAAAATTCAGCAATATTAGCAACATCTTCTACCTCGGCCAATCTTCCCATTGGGCAGCTGTCGATTAATGATTTTCTCAGTTCAGGATAACTGTCTGCATCAGCAAAAATTCCGGAATGATCTACCGCAAACGGAATAATACTGTTTACCGTAATTCCTTTATGGCCGATTTCTTTAGACAAAACATCAACCATATATCTAGGCGTGCTTTTACTTCCGCCATAAATTGCCATTCCCGGAATTGGGAAAGCGGTTGTACTCGAAGCAATGTAAATGATTCTTCCGTTGTTTTCTACTTTTTTGGCCGCTTGCTGCATCGTGAAATAAGCACCTTTTGTATTGATAGAAAATAGTTTGTCAAACTGAGATTCTGTAAATTCAGTAACCGGGGTTTCTACCATTTCGATTCCGGCATTGGCCACTACGATATCAACTTTACCAAAAGCTTTAATAGCTTCTTCAAATAATCTTTCGATATCGGCAACTTTGCTAACATCGGCCTGAACGGCAATTACTTTTACGCCCATTGCCGTAATATTTGAAACTACTTCATCTGCAGAAGCTTTATCTTTTGAATAATTAATTACAATATTAGCTCCCAATGATGCATATCTTTCTGCAATAGCTTTTCCTAAACCTCTGGCAGAACCTGTTATTAATGCGACTTTATTATTTAATATTTTCATGATTTTTAAATTTTAATTATTGAATGATTTTGATACGATTTGAAGTGATGAATCATTGAGCCAGGCAAATGTAAAACCCGCAATTATTGGAATCAGCAAACTTGCAACAGCCGCAAATTCAAGTTCAGGATGCACTCCGAAAATGATTATTAAGCCGATAAACCAGGCCGGAATACTTTTTAAACCTTCTATTTTGGATAAAAAAGCCAATGATCCGATGAATAAAAATACAGCCAGTTGAAAACCTGCAACTCCAATTATAGTTTCAAAAAATTTAGCTGAAACCATTATGGCAACTCCCATCAATATTCCGAAGATGATTTGCACAAAGACCGGAATTGAAGTTTTAATTGATTTTCCGAATAAATAATAACTTACCCAGGCCAGGAACATCGTCCAAGTTGGCCATTGCAGCATGAAAGAAACCGTAATGGCAACTGCGCCAAACAATCCTAATATTATAGCGTTTATGTATGTTTTCATAATTTCTACGATTAAGCCATTCCGCCGTTAACACCAATATTCTGCGCATTGATCCATTTTGCATCGTCAGAAGCAAGAAACACTGCAACATTTGCAATATCATTGGTTTCGCCAATTCTGTTAAAAGCAGATAATGATGCTAATCTTGCGATAACTTCTTCAGATTTTCCGTTTGTGAACAATTCTGTGTTTGTTGGTCCTGGCGAAACTGAGTTTACATTAATTCCTCTTGAACCAATTTCTTTAGAAAAAACTCTTGTCAATTGCTCCACAGCCGATTTTGTGGCTACATAAGTGGCGTAACCCGGAAGCATAATTCGATTTACAGAAGTTGAGAAATTGATAATACTTCCGTTATCAGCTAGTTTTTCAGCAGCTTCACGCATGGTATTAAAAGTTCCTTTTACATTAATGTTGAAGTGACGGTCAAAATCTTCATCCGTAGTATCTTTGATTAATTTGGTAATCATAATACCAGCGTTGTTAATCAAAACATCGATTTTGCCAAAATGCGCAATACTTTCGTCAAATAAAGCTTTTACTTCTGCCGAATTACTAACGTCTGCTTTGATTGCGATAGCCTGACCACCGCTGGCTATGATTTCCTGAGCCAGTTTTTCGGCAGGTTCTTTACTTCCTGCATAATTGATAATAACTTTGGCTCCGGCCTCAGAAACTTTTTGAGCAATTGCGGCTCCAATTCCTCTTGATGAACCTGTAATTAAAACTACTTTGTCTTGTAAATTTTTCATGATTATTTGAATTTTGTGTTATGTCATTATCGACAGTACAAAATTGCAAATAGAATGTAACGGGGTTGTTGCGAAGATTACAGATTGAAATGCAAAATTCAAAGCATACCCTTAATCAGCAGATTTTCTATATTCCTCAGGCGAGGTTTTGGTGTTTTTTTTGAAGTAATTACTAAAATGCGACGTTTCTATGAAACCCAATTTATACGCTATTTCTTTAATAGAAAGCGTAGAGTTTTTTAAAAGCGATTTAGCTTCTGTAATCAGTTTATCCGAAATCCAGTTACTTACTGATTTCCCCGTTTTACTTTTAATAACGTTGTTGAGATAATTTTCATGAAGATTCTGCGCCAAAGCATAATCTTTTACCCGAAGCTGTTTATCTGTTTTTCCGTCGAGTAATTCTCGAAAATGATGTTCAAGGTTTTTCTTGAAGTTTTTTACGATTTGCGAACTTTTATTTCCTTCGTAAATTGGATTGTAATTATTCCAGAAAGCTTCTTTTATTTTTAGAAGAAGAATAAGCAGAAATCCCCCAATTATTTTATTTTTTATGGAAGATTCTGATTTGAATTCTTTTTCGATTTGAAGATAAATCGTTTCGAATTCTTTAAAAGCGGTTTCATTCAAATTTCTCGGATACACCGTTTCCGATAATAAAAAAGGAAACTCCTTAAAGATATTCGTGTGCACATTCTCTTTTAAAAAAGTCTCTGTAATGGTTATCAAATAAACATCTTTAATTTCATTCCACTCAAAAGATTTAAAGTGACCCGGATTTGTAAAATAAACCGTTCCCGGTTCTGTATTAAAAGAAACATCATCAGTCGTGTATTTCCCTTTAGCATCTTTTACAAATAAAAAAGAAAAGTAACCCGGTCTGAATCCGATGGATTTAAACGGCAGTTCCGGATGCAGGTCTTTTAAATTATTAATTGTTAAGCCATCATTGTCGGTAATTTCATTTACAGGAAGCCCCATATTTTTATAGGTTTCGTGTAAATTTTTAAATGAAACTATTTCTTTAGACATGGCTTTTTCTTTTTAATCATAGCGAATATAAGATTTTTTTCAGAAAATCAATTGATTTTTCCACTTCAGGATTCTGGACCTCTCAACAAAATAACTTTGGACTTTACAACAAAATAAGTTCTTGGCTTTCTTCTGAAATTTGCCCTATAAAAATACAATCGATGATACATTCAAATCAAAAAGTATTAGTTACCGGCGGAACAGGTTTTGTTGCCATACATAGTATTTTGCAATTACTCAATCGCGGTTATCAGGTTCGAACAACCGTTCGTTCCTTAAAAAGTAAAGACAAGATTTTTGAAATGCTGCAAAACGGCGGCATAACGGATTTCAGTACATTAGAATTTATTGAAACCGATTTAACTAGCGATAAAAACTGGCCGGAAGCGATGATCGACTGCGACTACGTTTTGCATATTGCTTCGCCTATATTTTTAAGATTGCCAAAAGATGAAGACGAAATGATTCGCCCAGCCGTTGATGGAACTTTAAGAGTTTTAAAAGCAGCAAGAGATTCAGGTGTAAAACGTGTCGTGATGACATCTAACTTTGGCGCTGTCGGCTACAGTCATAAAGATAAAAATTCACTTATTACCGAAGAAAGCTGGACAGATCCTAACGAAAAAGGACTTTCAACATATAATAAATCTAAAGTTCTGGCAGAAAAAGCAGCTTGGGATTTTATGAAAAATGAAGGCGGAGCATTAGAACTTTCTGTAATTAATCCGATGGGGATTTTTGGACCTTCTTTAAACGAAGATTTGTCAAGCGGTTTTGAATTACTGAAAAAATTATTAGACGGTTCGATGAAAGCCATTCCGGATATTCGATTAGGAATTGTCGACGTAAGAGACGTTGCCGAATTACATATTCTGGCAATGGAAAAACCGGAAGCAAAAGGCCAGCGATTTTTAGCTCTTTCGGGCGGAACAATGTCTTTAATGGAAATTGTAAAATTCCTAAAAGAAAAAATGCCGTATGTAACCGAAAAAGCACCTTCAAAATCTTTGCCTACCTTTATAATACGTTTAACTGCTTTATTTAACGATCAGGCAAAAGCGATTTTACCTTTGGTTGGCATTAACCGAAATGCAAGCAACAAAAAAGCAAAAACAATATTGGGCTGGACTCCGCGTACCAATGAAGAAGCGATTATGGCAAGTATTATTAGTTTAATAAAATGGAAATCTCTTAAAGTTTAAAAGATGAAAGTAATTGTAACTGGCGCAACCGGAATGGTTGGCGAAGGCGTTTTAATAGAATGTCTTGAAAATAATCAAGTAAAATCAGTTTTATATGTGGGAAGAAAACCAAGCGGAAAATCACATCCTAAATTAACCGAATATCTTGTTTCTGATTTTCTTTCGCTGAAAAAAGACGATACTAAACTTTCAGGTTATGATGTCTGTTTTTATTGCGCGGGAATCAGCAGCATGGGACTTGACGAAGCGCAATACACTTATATTACGTACGATACAACGATTCATTTTGCAGAAGTTGTACTCAACCAAAATCCGAATTTGGTTTTCAATTTTATTTCAGGATCACATACCGATAGTTCTGAAAACGGAAAAGTAATGTGGGCGCGTGTAAAAGGAAAAACCGAAAATGCTTTGCAAAAAATGTCTTTTAAAGCGCAGTACAATTTTCGTCCGGGATTAATGAAACCGGATCCAACACAAATTCATTTAAAAGGATTTAATAAATACATTAAGTTTCTGTACCCAATTATGGGATTATTTTATACCGGCTGCGAAACCAGAGAAATTGGTCGTGCGATGATTTCGACAGCTCGTTTCGGATTTTCTAAAAAAATATTGGAAGCTATTGACATTAAAAAAGCAGCGAATTAAAATGAAAAAAAGAATTCTAAAAATAATCAAACGAATGCTTATTGTTATCGTAATTTTAATTCTGATTTTGGGTTTCAGCACTTGGCTGTATATGCAAAAAGCAACTTTTGGAAGTTTGCCTTCGGGAGAAACTAAGCTAAGAATTGAAAAATCATCTCATTATAAAAATGGAGAATTTCAGAATAAAACGTACACGCCAACTTTTGCTCCGGGTTATACTTTTTGGGGCGTAATACGAAGCCAGATTTTTGATAAAAAAGTTCCAACTGAACCTTCTGGCAAAATTCAGTCGGTAAAAAGAGATTTGAAACATTTGCCAAAAGATCAAAACCTTTTGGTTTGGTTTGGACATTCTTCTACCCTTTTACAAATTGATGGAAAGACATTCTTAATTGATCCGATTTTTAGTGATAATGCTTCTCCTATTCCGAATAGTGTAACCGTTTTTGCAGGAACAAATTCATATCATGTTGAAGATTTACCCGAAATTGATTATCTGCTAATTTCTCATGATCATTACGATCATTTGGATTATGAAACCATTTTGGCACTAAAAAATAAAGTCAAAACTGTCATTTGCGGTTTGGGCGTTGGTGCACATTTTGAACGCTGGGGTTATCCTAAAAATAAAATTATGGAAGAAGACTGGAACGATTCGGTAACTGTTGGAAAAGATTTCACGATTCATACACTTCCGGCGAGACATAAATCAGGGCGCGGATTTACACAAAACCAATCTTTGTGGGCATCATATTTAATTAGTTCGCCAACTATGAAAGTATTCTACAGCGGCGATGGTGGTTACGACACACATTTTGCCGAAATCGGAAAGAAATTTGGTTCAATCGATGTTGCTCTTCTGGAAAACGGACAATACAACAAAGCGTGGCATTATATTCATATGCTTCCCGAAGAAACTTTGCAGGCCGCAAAAGATTTAAATGCTAAAAGTATGGTTCCCGTTCATAATTCGAAATTTGCATTAGCAAAACACCGATGGAATGAACCGCTAAATGAAATTACCCGTTTGAATAAAAAATATCATATTCCGCTGATTACGCCTATTATGGGAGAAATCGTTAATTTTGATAATCATAAAGTTTTTCCCGAATGGTGGAAAAACAGTGCTGAAAAACCAATTTGATTTGTCATGAAATATACAGAAATCAAAAGTTGTTATATAGGTCCCGAAATATCACCGGAACATTTTATTGCAGAACATTTCTTTTTGTATCTGGCAAAAGGCTCGATTGAAGGTTACGACGGCGTTAATAAATACAACCTAAAACCGGGCGAATACTGCATTGCCCGAAAAAATCATCTGGCGAGATACAACAAACAAAAACAAGACGGAGAATTTGAAAAAGTTGTCGTGATTTTTGATACCTTATTTTTAAAAGCTTTTGCCGAAAAACATAAAATCAAAGCTCAAAAAAGTGAAGATGACGCGGCATTTGCTGCTTTGAAGAAAACAAATCTGGTTCCTAATTTCATTCTTTCGCTGATGCCGTACTATAATGATGGCGGCGAAATCGACGAAACTTTTTCGAATATAAAACGTGAAGAACTGCTTTTGATTCTGCTAAAAGAAAATCCGCAGCTGACAGACATTTTATTTGATTTTGCACCACCTCAAAAAATTGATCTCGAAGCATATATGAATCGAAATTATAAGTTCAACATCAGCATGGAACGTTTTGCGTATTTAACCGGAAGAAGTATTTCGGCTTTTAAACGTGACTTTGCTGCTATTTTTTCAGATACGCCAAGCCGCTGGCTCATTCAACGCCGACTGAAAGAAGGTTATTTTTTACTGGAAAAGAAAGGCAAAAAACCTTCTGATATTTATCTTGATCTTGGTTTTGAAGATCTCTCCCACTTTTCTTTTGCTTTTAAAAAGAAATATGGATTTGCTCCTTCGGATGTTTTGAAATTGGGGAAGGAAGTGTAATTGCAGGTTTAAAACAGTAACTGTTTCTTAGAATATTTTCTACATTAGCAATACTAAATCTTTTGGAAAATTTATGAATAGGTTGTTACGAAAACTAAAAAAAATTCTTCGGAAAACAACATCTTTGAAATCAGAACAAACCGTTCAGATTTCAAAAATCTTAGCTGACGAATTACTCAAAATAAATTCAAACTTAAAACTGGAAGAGCAGAATCATGGCAGGCACATATTAATCAAAAATCAAAACAAATTATCCCAAATTACTATTGAAGAAACAGGTCGCTATACAATTGACTTTTGGAGAAATGGTGTTTGTTTAGCCAGCGGTGGTACCGAAACTGTTTCAGAAATTGCAAAAGCTTTAGATCTCTGGTTTAGTCAGGATATAACCGCCCGTTTACTTTGTGAAAATTTTAATTTTGCTAAGACAGATGAAAGAGCCACCGCCTTTGATGAAAACAGAGAAATTGAATTTCAATGGAACCTCTTATTAAAAGAAGACTATTGGGCTCTTAAAGAGTTTTTTGTCTTAGCCTTTAAAGATCCTGTTGTTGGTAATTTATTCCCTTTTATAAGTCTCTATACTTTATGCTTTAGTAAATGCACCGGCTATCCTTATGATCGTTCTAATCTTCCTTATGTAACTGCTAAAGAATTTGAAGTTTTTGCCTTTCAGATTGGCAGGTCAGATAAAAAAGAGAAACTACCTACAAATGAAAAAGAATTTGTTGTTGTCGCCTATAATGGAGAATATCTTGGTGAAGGAAATGCGCTGACTGCATTAAAAATTGTCCGAGAGAATCTCCCTCCTGATTTAAAACGAGCACGGAAAGGAACTTCAAAAGATTAAAAAAACTCTCATTTCTCTTTTATTTTTAAAATAAATATGGATTTGTACCTTCGGATGTTTTGAAATTGGAGAAGAATGTATAGACATTCCGTTAGGAATGTTTCGTTGGTAGAAAATAAAATAGATTCGCAGAATTTACGTTCCGTAGGAACGTTTGATAAATTAAATTGTTTAAAAAACGTGTCTAAAGACCAAACGTTCCTACGGAACGTAATGCGGTCGATAGCTATTTTTTCTACCAACGAAATGTTCCTACGGAACAAGGAAACCTATATATTAAAATCTAAATTCACCCATTCTTCAAATGCTTCGCTCTTAATCTGCTTAAAAATTCAGGTGTAATTCCTAAATAAGAAGCGATATATTGCTGTGAAACGCGTTGCGAAATCATTGGGTAACGAGTCACAAACTCAATATACTGATCCATTGCCGTTGCCGAAACAGTTTTAAACAATCGTTTTTGCAACTTCGACAAATGCCTCTGAATCATCAATCGGAACATTCTTTCTAACTGCGGAACTTCATTTATCAAATTTTCTTTTGCCTGACGGGTTAAAACCAGTAATTCGCAATCTTCAAGGGTTTCAATATACATATCACTCGGAATTTGGTCTTCAAAACTCGTAATATCACTTACCCACCAGTCTTCGGTTGCAAATTGTAAAGTCAGTTCAATTCCGTTTCCATCAATAAAATATTCGCGAATACAGCCTTTATTAATGTAAGCTTCAAAATTGCATACTTCGCCCGCACTCAATAAAATAGTTTTCTTAGGAATTTTTCTCAATTCCAGACTGTTCTCAAAAATTTTAAGTTCCTTTTCCGTCAAGCGGACAGTCCTTGAAAGATAGTCTCGTATTTTATCAAACATTTTCTATTGATTTATAAAGATTGAATCCGATTACAAAATGTAAATATAAGATGATTTATTTATTAATATTTCTTGATCTAGTTTAAGAAATTAAGAAACAAAAAATTTAATCTTTGAAACCTTAACATTTTATAAATCAAAACAATGAACGACCAAATTCTACACTTGCGAATTACTTTGGCATTACTGGCTATAGAAGATCTGATTCCCAGCTATATGGAAATTCCGGAAGACAAAGCAATTTCTAACGGAAATGTAGCTATCTGTGTGATTGACGAAGAAGGCACAGTTTACGGCCGTATGTACGGAAATGACAAAGCCCGAAAAAGACAATCGTATAAAATAGCCTGGATAAAAGCAAGTCAGGTTTGGCTTACCGGAGTGAAAACAGGTGATTATGAAAAATTGGTTTTTAATAATATTGTAGAAGAAAACGCAAACGGAATTGACGCTCCTGATCTTATTGGCTGGCAGGGCGGGCAACCTTTAACTCTTTCTGACGGAACAAAACTTTCTGTTGGTTTCAGCGGATTTAGAGGTGTTTCTGATTTAGAAATTGTAATAAAAGCATTCAAAAAAATATAAGAACCAACTCTTTGAAATATAGTAACCGAATAATTTTTAAACACATAGAAACATAGTTTTTGCTGACGTTGAAAGGCGTTTCACTTGCAGTAAAAAACATAGGCTATGTGTAAATGATGTATCATTTATTTTAATCTTTATTCGCTTAATAAATCTATGTTTCTATGTGTTTAAAAATTCAATCAAAATAAAATATGAGTTATATACCTGATTCAAACCGATATCAAAAAATGGAATACCGTCGCTGCGGAAACAGCGGATTAATGCTTCCTGCCCTTTCCCTTGGGCTGTGGCACAACTTTGGCGCGATCGATAGTTTCGAAAACGCCCGAAACATTTTACATACTGCTTTTGACAATGGCATCTGTCATTTTGATTTAGCTAATAATTATGGTCCGCCGGCGGGATCTGCAGAACAAACTTTTGGACAATTATTCAAAGAAGATTTTAAATCTTTTCGCGATGAACTTGTGATTTCCAGTAAAGCTGGATGGCCTATGTGGGATGGTCCATACGGTGACTGGGGATCAAAAAAACATTTAGTTGCGAGTTTAGACCAAAGCCTTTCCCGTCTCGGATTAGATTATGTGGATATTTTTTATCATCACAGACCAGATCCAAATACACCATTAGAAGAAACCATGGCAGCACTTGATTTAATTGTTCGTCAGGGAAAAGCACTTTACGTTGGTATTTCGAGCTACGACCCAGAAGAAACTCAAAAAGCCATTAACATTTTGAAAGAATTAGGAACACCTTGTTTAATTCATCAGCCGAAATATTCAATGCTGGAACGTACAATTGAAAACGGTTTACTGGATGTTTTAGAAACCAACAAAGTTGGCAGCATTGCTTTTTCTCCTTTGGCACAAGGACTTCTTACGAATAAATATTTAAACGGAATTCCTGAAAATTCAAGAGCAAATGCACACCGCGGAAACGGAGCAATTGAGCAAGATGCGATTACACCGGAGAATATTGCAAAAGTTCGTCAGCTTAATGAAATGGCTTTAGAACGCGGACAAAGTCTGGCACAAATGGCTTTGTCATGGGTTTTAAAAGATAAAAGAATCAGTTCTGTAATCATTGGCGCAAGTAAACCAGAACAGGTTTTAGACTCTATAGGCTGTCTTAAAAACACTGATTTCTCTGCTGATGAGCTTCAGAAAATCGATACTATTCTAGCGTAAAACGATACTAACTATTTAACCATAATTATGAAAACATACCAAATCAATACATGCCTGACCATCATGTTATCCGGTTTTCTGGCGACGGGTTTATCGGCGCAGAAAAAAACACCTAAAGCCTCAGATTATAAAAGTGTTACTATTTATTTAACGGCAAAAAACACCGATAATAAATTAACCAAAACAGAGACTTTATCATTTTTTGACAAACCGCAGCCTACGGAAAAAGAAACTTCTGTTTTTGTTGATCCTTCAAAAACGTATCAAACTCTGCTTGGAATTGGCGGTGCACTTACTGACGCTTCCGCAGAAGTTTTCTACGCACTTCCAAAAGATAAACAAGAAGAAATCCTGACAGCTTATTACGATAAAGACCAAGGAATTGGTTATACTTTGGCTCGTACGAATATGCAGAGCTGTGATTTCTCGAGTGATATTTACAGTTATATTGCTGAAGGCGACAAAGATTTAAAAACTTTCGACATTAGCCACGACAAAAAATACAGAATTCCGTTAATAAAAGAAGCGATTGCAAAAGCCGGAGGAAAATTAACTTTATACGCCTCACCCTGGAGTCCGCCGGCGTGGATGAAAACCAATAATAATGTTTTGCAGGGAGGTGCTTTAAAAGCCGAATACCACCAAAGCTGGGCTAACTTTTTTGTAAAATTCATTCAGGAATACGAAAAAGAAGGAATTCCGATTTGGGGTTACACTGTTCAAAACGAACCAATGGCGGTTCAAAAATGGGAATCATGCATTTTTACTGCCGAAGAAGAACGTGATTTTATAAAAAACTTTCTTGGGCCAACGATGCAAAAAGCCGGAATGTCTAAAAAGAAACTGATTATGTGGGATCACAATCGTGATTTAATGTATCAGCGTGTCAGCACTGTTTTAGAAGATAAAGATGCTGCCAAATATGTTTGGGGAGTTGGCTATCACTGGTACGAAGACTGGATGAAAAACGGAATGAATTTCGAAGCTGAACGCCGTGTTGCAGAAGCTTTCCCTGATAAACCGCTTATTTTAACAGAAGGCTGCGCGGCAGATTTTGACCAAAAATTATTAACGGAATGGAGTTACGGTGAAAAATACGGTATGTCGATGATTAACGATTTCAATATCGGAACGGTTGCCTGGACAGACTGGAATATTTTGCTTGATGAAAAAGGCGGACCAAATCATGTTCAGAACTTTTGCATGTCGCCTATTCATGCCGATCTTAAAACCGGAAAACTGATTTACACCAACGGATATTATTATTTAGGGCATTTTTCTAAATTCATTAAACCGGGTGCAAAACGTGTGGCTTGTAATTCGAGCAGTAATAAATTGTTGTCTACGGCTTTTGTAAATCAGGATAATAATTTAGAAGTTGTAGTTATGAACCAATCTGAGAATGATGTAGAATATTTTCTATGGATAAAAGGAAAAGCTTCTAAAATAACAAGTCCAGCGCATTCTATCTCAACTTTAGAAATACGTTAATTTTAAAATTGACTACTATGAAAAAAGTATTGTTATTTCTGAATGTCTTTGTTTTGTTGAATTGCTTTTCGACGTTTGCTCAATCATCGGCTGAAAAGCCAAAACCTTTTAAAAAACAGCAGATTCCCGGAAAAATAGAATGCGAATTTTATGATTTGGGAGGCGAAGGAATTGCATATCATGATACGGATGAGGTAAATAACGGAAGCGGAAAACTGAATCCGGTAAACGGAAATCCTTTAAACGAATTCAGGATAAAGGAAGGGGTTGATATTTCGTATACCAAAACAGACAGCATTGACGACACGCCTTATACCAAAGTTCCGATAAAAATGAAACAGCTTTATGTGGGCTGGACGCAGCCATCGGAATGGATTAATTATACGGTTGAGGTTAAAAAATCAGGAAAATATAAAATTGGTGTTTTATATACCGCAAATGGTGACGGATTAATTTCGATTGCCGTAAACGGAAAAGATGCAACCGGAAACATGAAAATTGTTTCTACACACGACGATAAAGATCCTGTTGCGTGGAGACAATGGCATCATTGGAACAGTTTAGAAAATATTGGAATGATTACATTAGAAAAAGGAAAACAGTTACTCACTTTACATATCGTTGAAAACGGTAATATGAATTTAGATTATTTGACCTTTACGCTCTATTAATAATGATTTATGATTAGTTAACTCCGAATTCTGGCCGTGCAATTCAAACCAAATTGTACGGTCAGTTTTCATTTTTAATCTAATTTATTGTTTTTCAAAGTAAAGATAATTCGTGCTGGCACTTACATCTCTTAGTCGGATTTGGGAATTATTAAACTCAAACAGTTTCCAGCTATTGTTCAAATTACTGAGCAATACAGAATTAAAAGTGAGTTTTAATTCTCTAACATTATTTTGAACCGAAGTTTCCCATTGTCCAGTTTCTGTAGCCGCTCCTTTTGTAGCCACAACAGTATTATCGCTTTTAAATACAAATGAATAACCACTATAAGAAGAAGTTTTATCTGAAGTATTAAAGAAATACGGAATATCCCACGAACCTTTTGTAATTACCGTAGCCAAATCTAGTGTTACAATATTATTTTCAGGACAGTAATCAATAGCATATTTGATGGCGTTTTCGAAGTCTAAATTACTCGTAACAGATTTCGTTTGTCCATGATAATCAACTATAGAAATTGGGTATTTTAATGAAATGTACTGACTCGCGTTGAGGTTTTTAATAAAGTTGAAAAAAGCCTGATCGCTTATAATTGTTTGAGAACTTCCGGCCTGATTGGCGCTGTTGTAAATATTAATCGTAATTGGGTAATTGATATTGAGTCCGTTAATTTTAGAAAGAAGATCAGGATATTGGTTCCAGTAATCGATTAAATCATTAAAATCAGATTCCTGCGGAATAAATTTTTCGATGTAATTATAGTAAACCATCGTTACCGGAAAATCTATTTTTACAATATCATCATCGTAATTATTGGCATTGATATTATCAACAACTTTTTGATAATCGGCTGCACTGTTAACCGCAATATTTTCGCCATTAACTGTAACAGAGTAAGGGAATTTTATAGTACAATAAGTAGACCCGTCGATTACATTATCCTGTACAGTAGGAACCATGGCAACCCTTTGCAGATAAGAGGTAAGAGGTGAAGCATTTGTGATGGTTCCTTGGTCATTACTATCCTGATCGTCAGACTCATTTTGACAAGATAATAAGAGTAAGAAAACTACTGCTATTGATAAATATTTTTTAAAAGGTAACATATTTATATTTTTACAAAGGTAATAAATTTTAAGAAACTCTTTTTTAATAAATTCGGCTTCAAATAGTTCTGTTTCATATTTTTAATTTAAAATTATTGCCGAAAATCAGCATTTGATGTTTATATAAAACAATCAGCTTTGCTTTTACCCTACTTAAACTAAAAACAAATACTTTTGCATCATACCAATCACAAATATAAATGCCAACTAAGAACCAATCAGATACTTGTGACGAAATAGTTTTTTCGTCTTTTTTTAAAAGCCACGTAAAAGCGCTCCGAAATTTTCTGCTTTACAAATTTGGTAATGCTGAGCAGGCAGAAGATGTAACGCAGGAAGCTTTTGTAAAACTTTGGCAGAATTGTGCATCGGTACCCATTGAAAAAGCAAAATCTTACGTATATACAATTGCCAACAACAGCAGTCTGAACCAGATCGCACATCAAAAAGTGGTTTTAAAATACGAAAAAAACTTTACTGGTTTGGATAAAACCAATGAAAGCCCCGAATATCTTTTAGAAGAAAAACAATTTCAGACAAAGCTTTTAAAAGCCATCGAAAACTTAAACGAAAAGCAGCGCGTTGCTTTTTTAATGCATAGAATTGACGGAAAAAAATACAGTGAAATTGCTGCCGATTTAAACATTAGTGTAAAAGCGGTAGAAAAACGAATTCACTTAGCTCTGTTAAGTCTTCGTAAAGAAATTGATTTATAAAAGTAGGGTAAACTTAATTCTAATTGTTTTAATTAAATAATACGATACAATGAAAAAGAATCGCTTATTAGCAAAATGGCTCAATGATGATTTATCTCCGGATGAATTAGCAGCATTTGAGGCAAGTCCTGATTTTGAAAAATATCAAAAAATCAAGGATTATACTGCTCGTTTAGAAGTAGATAATCTGGACGAAAATGCTATGCTGTCGAATATTTTAAGCCAGAAAAAAGCAACTCCAAAAGTAGTTCCGCTTTATAGAAAATGGGCTTTTAGAGCGGCTGCTATATTGGTTTTGGCATTGGGAATAACCTTTGCCATGAGATTTTTTGTGCCGCAGACTGAAACAGCTGATTTTGGAAAAAAGACCACTTTTGCACTGCCTGATAATTCTGAAGTTGTGCTGAATTCCGGTTCTGAAATAAAATATAAAAAATGGAACTGGGACAGCAACAGACGTCTTGAATTACAAGGTGAAGCTTATTTTAGAGTAGCAAAAGGAAGACGATTTGAGGTGCAGACGAATTTAGGAAAAGTAACGGTTTTAGGAACTCAGTTTAATGTAAAAGCCCGAAAAAACAGATTTGATGTCGTTTGTTATGAAGGACGTGTAAAAGTAAATTATGCCAGCACTCAAATTTTATTAACTCACGGTCAAAGCGTTAGTTTTGAGAACGGAAAACAAGTTAGCCTCAATGTAGATTCTGTAAAACCGGAATGGATCGAAAATCAAATGAGTTTTCAGCAGGAAAATATCAGAAGCTTGTTAGACGAGGTTGAAAGGCAGTATAATATTACAATCGAATTAAAAACTAAAAATAAAAATTCCTTATTTACAGGAAAATTACCATCTAAAGACTTAAATACAGCCTTGCAGATCATTAGTACAACATATCATTTAGAGGCTCAGAAAGCTTCAGAAAATAAAATAATTTTTGACGAAAAATAAATGTTGCTCCCCAAACAATTTCATTTTTTGTTGTTGCTTTTTTTTCTTGGCCTGAAGGTTTTTGCTCAGGACAAAGGAAAAACTATGCCTTTTAAAAAAATCATAATTGAAATTGAACAGCAGCACGGAGTAAGCTTTAATTATACCGAAAATAATATTGAAGGTCTGGAATTAATTCCGCCAAATAGTTCACTTTCTTTAGAACAAAAACTGGAATATCTTTCCAAAAATAGCCATTTGGCTTTTGAAAATATTGGCAACCGATTTATCAATATTTATAAAAAGGAAAATGAAAAGCCTTTAATATGCGGTTACGTTTTTTCTGCTAAGGATAAAAAACCAATCGAAAACGCCAATATCAGTTTTCTTAGTAAAACTCAGGCTTCAACTGATTCAAACGGTTATTTTGAATTTAGGGGAAATAATAAAAATCAGTTTCTCATAAGTCATGTTGGTTTTGTCACCAAAAAAATGGCAATTCTAAATCCGGATTCAAAAGATTGTCTTCAAATAGTTTTAGAACCTGAAATTACAGAGCTTAAAGAAATTAAGACAAACGCTATTCTGGCATCGGGAATTTCTAAAAACGCTGACGGATCGTTTGAAATTAAACCCAAGAAATTTGGTATTCTTCCCGGACTTATCGAACCTGACGCTTTGCAGACTATGCAGCAAATTCCGGGTGTAAACAGTATCGACGAAAGTGTTTCAAGCATCAATGTTCGTGGCGGCACACATGACCAGAATTTATTTTTATGGAATGGAATAAGGATGTACCAAACGGGACATTTTTTTGGTTTAATATCCGTTTTTAATCCTAATCTGGCACATACCATTTCGATTTACAAAAACGGAAGTTCTGCCTTTTACGGAGAAAGTGTATCGAGTGTCGTGGCTATTTCTTCTACTCCTGAAAAAGCTGAAAAAAATACGGTAAGCGCCGGAATCAATATGATTAATGCTGATATTTATGGAAAATATAATCTTTCGAAAAAGAGTTATATTGAAATTTCGGCACGTAAATCGATTACAGATTATGTAGAAACGCCTACTTACAAAGAGTATTTCAACAAAGTATTTCAAAACACGACAATCACAGATTTCTCAGACAAGCAAAATGTTAATTATCAAAGTGATAAAAAATTTGGCTTTTATGATGCCACACTAAAATTCGCTCAAAAAATTGGCAGTAAAGACGAAGTAATATTAGATTTAATTACCATAAAAGATAAACTTGAAGTTTTTCAGAGTGCAACGGTTTACGACATCAATAAATCTGAAAATAATGTTTTACGCCAGCAGAATTATGGCGGAAATTTATCGTGGAAAAGAAACTGGAATAGTTTTAATACCACAAAAATCAATGTTTATAATTCGGCTTACGAACTTTTGGCTGATCAAAGTACCAGCGAAGGCCAGATTGTAATTCAGGAAAATACCGTTAACAACAACGGAATTAATCTGGAAAACAACCATATTCTTAGTTCTAAATTTACTTTTAATAACGGATATCAGTTTAACGAAGTCGGGATCACAAATTTAGAGGATGTAACAAACCCTGATTTTTACCGAAAAGTTAAAGATGTATTGCGAACGCACGCTTTGATTCTGGAAGGAAAATACAACGATACTATTTCCCGAATTTATTTTAAGGCCGGAGCCCGAATTAATTATATCGAAAAGTTTAAAAAAATTATTCCTGAACCCCGAATTCAACTTGGCTACGGCATTAGTAAAAGTCTAAATCTAGAATTACTGGGCGAACTCAAAAGCCAGAATTCACAACAGATTATTGAACTCCAGAAAGATTATTTTGGAATTGAAAAAAGACGCTGGATCATCTCAAACAATACTACAATTCCGATTCAAAAAAGCAGACAGATTTCTTTAAACCTGTCTTATATAAAAAATGACTGGCTTTTTGATGTAGAAAATTTCTATAAAAAAGTAGCCGGAATTACTACTTCAAGTCAGGGATTTCAGAATCAGTTAGAATTTGTTAAAACCACTGGCGATTATACCGTTTGGGGAACAGAAATGCTGATTCAAAAAAAAATGAATCACTTTTTGACCTGGCTAAGTTATACGTATAACCATAATAATTATCATTTTTCTCATTATGAATTTCCAATTTTCCCAAATAATTTTGAGGTTATGCATACCGTTTCTTGGGCGGGAATTTATGAGAAAAACAATTTTAAAATTGCTCTGGGAACAAAATGGACTTCGGGCAGGCCTAAAACTTCTCCTGATAATTCTCAGATTGATCCGTCAAATCCAACCTTAATTTACAATAGACCTAATAATACCAATCTGCATATTTTTTCGCAGGTTAATTTTTCTACTACTTACAAATGGGAATCTGATAACGGAATTCAGTACAAATTAGGAATTTCTATTCTGAATATTCTCAACAGAAAAAACGAAATCAGCGAATATTACAGAATAAGTTCGCTGACAAATTCTATCGAAGAAGTCGAAACTTTTTCACTGCAAAGAACTCCTAATCTGAGCTTTAGGATTTCATTATAATTTCCTTCAAGTTCGGATTTTAAAAATCTTACATTTTTTTTTCAAAAAAATTCAATTCTTTGGTAGGGTAATCTACATCAAGGCTGTTTTACTATTGAACCTTATCAATAGAATGAAAAATGACCGCCTTACAAAACTTCATAAAATACCACGAAGGGTTTTTCTTTTACGACAGTTCGTAGCAAAACAAAATGTTTAAAAGAAACCGCTTCTTGATAGTAATCAAAACAATATACTTTACGCTTTCAGTAAAGTTCATTTTACCCATATCAATTAACTTAAATTAAAAAACGATGAAATTAAAACAACTTAAATTCGCTGCAGCCCTTGCAATAACAACATTCTTTTTAAGCTGCAGCAGCGACAATGGAGATGGTGGAGACAACGGAAATAACAATCCTCCAACTCCTGAAGTTAAAGTAGAAGTTACACTTGCTACAAGTGGAACATTAGGTTCTTATCTTGTAGATAAAGAAGGCAGATCTTTATATTTTTTCTCAACAGATTCTAAAGGACAATCTTCTTGTACGGGAGGATGCGAAGCTGTTTGGCCTCCATTTTATGTTGATAATTTAACTGCTGCTAAATTAGGTACTGGTTTAACATTATCTGATTTTGCAACCATTACTACTCCATCTTCTAAAAAACAATTAACTTATAAAGGATGGCCTTTATACTACTATGCTCCAGGTACTGACGATGGTTATGGCAATACAGCTAATAAATTGGAAGAACCGGGAAAAACTACCGGAGACGGAGTTGGCGGAATTTGGTTTATTGCAAAACCAGATTATTCTATCATGATTGTTAGAAGCCAGCTTGTAGGTCATGATGGTAAAAACTACAAATCTGATTATACAGTTGGAGACGGTCAGACAACTTATTTTACAGATGCTAAAGGTTTGACATTATATACTTTTAAAAGCGATAATTTCAAGAAAAACAACTTTACTAAATCTGATTTTTCAAACAATGCGGTTTGGCCAATTTATGAAACAGACAAAATTGTTGTGCCTTCTATTCTTGATAAATCTAAATTCTCTGTAATTACTGTATTTGGTAAATCCCAATTGGTTTACAATGGCTGGCCTTTATACTATTTCGGTCAGGATGCGAGTGTAATGGGGGCTAATAAAGGAATCAGTTTTCCAAGTCCTGGTATTTGGCCTGTTCCTGTAAAAGATATTCCGCTTGCTATCTAAAAATCAAAACATGACTTATTTCAAATTAGTTCGATTTCGATTGGACTAATTTGAAATTATCAAAAGGGAAAAGTTCTGATACACTTCTTCAAAAAAATTTAAATCATAAAATTCATGAGTAAAACAAAAATCAAGATTTTGATCTTTTTACTAGTGATAAGTTTTGGCCCGTATTACATCTATCAATATGTTTTATACAAAGACGCCAGGGATGTCACTAGTGAAAAATCAATGTTTACCATTTCTGCAAAGAATTTAGAAAGTCAATATGCTGACAATCCTACGCAGGCAGACACAAAATATTTGAATAAAACAATTGAAGTTGAAGGAATTGTTTCTGAAGTTACAGATTCTTCTATGGTAATTGATGGAAAAGTGTTTTGTAAAATGAATGAAAAAACGAAAATGAATTTCATGAATAAATCCATCAATATAAAAGGAAGATGTATTGGTTTTGATGATTTATTCGAAATAGTAAAATTGGATCAATGCAGTATACAACAACATTAAATATGAAAAAACGAATATTTTTACTAGCCAGTTTTTTAATCTGCTTGTTTGCCAATGCGCAGGAAGATTTACTTTCTACACTCGATTCTACGCAGGTTGTAGATAAAAATGCTGCAGCCACTTTTAAAGGTCTGCAGATTATAACGCTGCAGTCGACAAAACTGGCAGCCAAAAAAGAACTTTATATCGTTATATCGCACCGTTTCGGATCTGTTAAAGGCGGAATTTCGGAGTTTTTTGGCTTTGATGATGCGACTACGAAAATTGGCGGTATTTACGGAGTAACCGACTGGCTTTCTGTAAGTGCTTCTCGCCACACTTTGCTTAAAATTTATGAAACCTCCGTAAAATACAGATTAGCAAGACAAAATGATCAATTCCCGTTTGATATTGTGGGTTACAACACCATCGATATTAACAGCGGATTGAAAAAAGATGATTATCCTAAAATAGAATTCTCTGACCGATTAACGTATATCAATCAGCTTTTAATCTCCAGAAAATTCTCTGAAAAATTCTCTCTTGAACTGGCTCCTTCTTATATTCATAAAAACCTGTATAATCCGGATAACGAAAATGATAATCAATTTACATTAAGTGCCGGCGGAAGAATGAAATTAACCAAAAGACTCTCTTTAAATCTGGAATATGGTGAGAATTTCAATAAACCCGATTTTTATCATAATCCGCTGTCTGTAGGTTTAGATATTGATACCGGCGGACACATTTTTCAATTGATTTTTACCAATTCTCAATCAATGACAGAGAGCGGGTATTTAACAAACGCAACTGGCGATTGGGGCAAAGGCGATTTCTTCTTTGGATTTAATTTATACAGAGTTTTCTAAAAATATAAAATATGAAAAAATACATTTTCCTATCAGGTATATTATTGTCCCTTTACAGCTGTGATTCTACCACTTACGAAAGTCTCGAAGAACCAGAAGTGATAACGGGTCCGGTTACGTACAATGCAAACGTAAAATCGATAATCAATTCAAATTGTATTGCCTGTCATGCTTCTGGAGGAACACTTGCTCCTTTAGAAACGTATGCCGAAGTTAAAGATGCCGTTTTAAATACTGATCTTTTAGACCGAATTCAGCGTCAGAACGGAACTCCGGGACAAATGCCAAAAGGCGGAAGAATGTCTCAGGATAAAATTAATACCATTTTGCAATGGAGTACAGACGGATTATTAGAAAATTAAATCTATAAGGAATGAAAAAACAAATTGTAATGCTGTTTTTATTTGTTGGAATATTTCATGTTTCAGCCCAAAAATATGCAACAAAAACAGGAAATTTAAAATTTGAAGCTTCTGTTGATTCTTTTGAAGAAGTGGCTGCAGAAAACAAAAATACCTCAGCCATTTTAGATTCGGGAACGGGAGACATTGCCGTTTTAACGCTGATGAAAGGATTTCGATTTAAAGTCGCTTTGATGGAAGAGCATTTTAATGAAAATTATGTAGAATCAGACAAGTTCCCAAAAGCTTCTTTTAAAGGAAAAATTGAAGATTTTGATGTTTCTAAACTTTCTGCTTCGGCGAAACCAGTAAAGATTTCAGGAGATTTGACTTTACACGGAAGAATCAAAAAAATTACGGCAAATGCCAAAATTCAAAAAGTCGATGATAAAATTACAATCACAGGAAATTTTGAAGTAACACCTGGTGATTTTGCCATCGAAATTCCAAAAATTGTAAGTAAAAAAGTGGCCGATAAAATAAAAGTAAATTTTAATCTGCCACTTTCAAAAATGTAAATTTTTAGTTCATGGTGTTAGTTACTTTAAAAGAAGTTGTCTGAAAAGTATTGAACAACCAAAGATGAGCTTTGGAAAAGCGAAATATTTATAGAAATTGTATTTATTATCAATTACAAAGCTCCAGAGGAGCGATATATTTTTTTTCTAAATACTGTTATATTTCGCTCCTCCGGAGCTGTTTTGGATTCGTGTTTTTAAATTTCTATAAATATTCTGCCCCGCTGGGGCTTTAACAAAAGTAGAAATATAAAAATATTACTTTTTAGACAGCCTCTTTTATATTTTCAACTATTTATTTCCCTGTTGTCTGTTGAATATGAGATGGGTAGCGATCTCCCTGAATAGTAGTCTGAGCAAAAGCATCATCAATTTTTTTAACATCTTCTGCAGATAAATTAATAGAAGCGCCGCCAATATTTTCAGTTAATCGATGTGATTTTGTTGTACCCGGAATTGGCGCAATCCAAGGTTTTTGAGCCAAAAGCCAGCCTAATGCAATTTGTGAAGGCGTTGCTTGTTTTTGAGTCGCAATTACTGATAAAAGATCAACTAATTTTTGGTTTGCTTTTCTGTTTTCTTCACTAAAACGAGGCAGATTATTTCTAAAATCTGTCGCTTCAAAACTGGTTTTTTCAGTGATAGCACCAGTCAAAAATCCTCTTCCTAACGGACTAAACGGTACAAAACCAATTCCTAATTCTTCCAAAACTGGTAAAACTTCTAACTCAGGTTCACGCCACCAAATAGAATATTCGCTTTGCAAAGCAGAAACAGGCAAAACTGCATTTGCTTTTCTAATCGTTGCTGCACCAGCTTCAGACATTCCAAAGTATTTTACTTTTCCTTCCTGTATAAGATCTTTAACCGTTCCGGCAACATCTTCAATTGGCACATTTTGATCCACTCTGTGCTGATAAAATAAATCTATAACATCTGTTTTTAAACGTCTTAAAGATTCTTCGGCAACCGCTCTTATATTTTCAGGCCGGCTGTCCTGACCATTAAAAGCCTGTCCGTCTTTAAAACCGAATTTAGTGGCAATCACAACATCTTTTCTAAAAGGAGCCACAGCCTCTCCTACTAACTCTTCATTTGCAATACCGTAAGCTTCGGCAGTATCAAAAAAATTAATTCCCTGCTCGTATGCTTCTCTAATAATTTTAATTCCGTGTTGTTTGTCAACCGCAGTACCATAAGCAAAACTTAACCCCATACAGCCAAGTCCTAATGCCGAAACTTCTAAACCTTGTGTTCCTAATATTCTCTTTTCCATAATTTTATTTATATAAAAGTTTATTTGTTATTTTTAACAGTACAAATTTCCTTTAATAAAACCAGCTGTATATAATACAGATTACTGCTATTATTACCATTTTTACTGATTTGAATAATCATGCTAAGTTATTAATAATCTGAACAGTATATTTGTATAGCTAATTTTAAAAACAGATCATGGAACAAATAAAACTTGAAAAAGTTACACAATACAATCAGTTAAAAGGAGTCGAAACACAGCATCCTTTAATAAGCTTTTTTGATAACACAAACAGCAAACCTCTGCCTAATAATACCCGCTTACATTTTGGTTTTTATGCTATATTTTTAAAAGCCGGAAATTGCGGTGAATTAAAATACGGCCGCAATAATTATGATTATGACGATGGCACAATGATTTTTGTAGCGCCCGGGCAGGTTCTCGAAGTAAATAATACCGATGATTATAAATCGACAGGATTAACACTTTTATTTCATCCTGATTTTATAAAAGGATCTGCATTATCTAAAAACATAAATCAGTATTCTTTTTTTTCTTATGATTCGCATGAAGCCCTTCATTTATCACTCAAAGAACAGCAAATCATAAAAGATTTATTCAGCAAATTAGAATACGAATTAAGCCAGAATATAGACAAACACACCAAAAATATTATTTGCAATACTATTGATCTTCTTTTAAATTATTGTGTTCGTTTTTATGACAGACAATTCATCAGCCGTGAAAACATCAATACTGATATTTTATCCAAATTTGAAAACAGTTTAAATGACTATTTTCAGTCAGAAAATGCAGAAAATGCAGGATTGCCGTCTGTAGGTTACTTTGCCGATCTTTTACATCTTTCGCCTAATTATTTTGGCGATTTAATCAAAAAAGAAACCGGAAAATCAGCTCAGGAACATATTCAGCTAAAATTGATCAACCTGGCAAAAGAGCGAATTTTTGATACCGAAAAATCGATTAGTCAGATCGCTTTTGAATTAGGTTTCAAATATCCGCAGCACTTTAATCGAATGTTTAAAAAAAATACGGGTTACACTCCTGTCGAATATAGAAATCTAAATTAAAAAAATGCTGGACAACTTTCCTTTTTACCTTGGTCTGTTAATCATTATTTTATTGCTCATTATGCTGGCCAATAAAATAAAAGTCGCTTATCCTGTTCTTTTAGTACTGGCAGGATTGGCTATAAGTTTTTTTCCGGGAGTTCCCGTAATCAAAATCGATCCCGAACTCATATTCTTTATTTTCCTGCCTCCGTTGTTATACGAAGCGGCATGGACGGTTTCATGGAAACAAATGTGGCGCTGGCGCCGTATTATTACAAGCTTTGCTTTTATTGTTGTTTTTGTGTCAGCGTTTTCTGTAGCAATCGTGGCGAATTATTTTATTCCGGGATTCTCATTGGCATTAGGTTTTGTTTTGGGCGCAATTGTATCTCCTCCCGATGCTGTAAGTGCGGGCGCTATTTTAAAATTTGTTAAAGTACCCAAAACCCTTTCCTCAATATTAGAAGGCGAAAGTTTATTAAACGATGCTTCGTCTTTAATCATTTTCAGGTTTGCTATGATTGCCGTTGCAACAGAGCAGTTTATATTTTACAAAGCGGCAATAAGTTTTAGCTGGATGGTTTTTGGAGGCGTAGCGATTGGTTTATTAATAGGATGGCTTTTTATGAAAGCACACAAATATTTACCAACTGATGCTAATTTAGATATCTTTCTCTCTTTGTTAACACCTTATATTATTTATCTCGCTGCCGAAGAAGTACATAGCTCCGGAGTATTGGCCGTTGTAAGCTGCGGATTGCTATTGTCTAATAATCGTCATCGTTTTTTGAGCAGTAAATCTCGTTTACAAAGTCTCAATGTCTGGGAAAGTTTATGTTTCATTTTAAATGGATTGGTGTTTATGCTTATCGGCTTAGATTTACCTGAAATTACAAAAGGACTTGAAGAAACCAGCCTCATGACAGCAATTGGATACGGTGTACTAATTACTTTTGTTTTAATTATAAGCCGAATTATATCTTCTTACGGTGCCGTAATTGTTACGCTCATTGCCCGAAATTTTATTACGGTTGCTGATAACCGAAATCCCGGTTACAAAACACCTTTTATTTTGGGCTGGACAGGAATGCGCGGTGTTGTTTCGCTGGCTGCGGCATTATCTATTCCGGTTTACTTAAATAACGGCAATGGATTTCCACAGCGTAATCTTATCTTATTTATCACTTTTATTGTGATTCTTTTGACCTTATTAATTCAGGGATTAACGCTTCCTTATTTTATTAAAAAAATTAAACTGAATGATATTTATGATCCTGTACCTCGCCATGAAGCTGCTAATCATTTAAAACAGGAACTGGCTGAGTTTGTTTTGGATTATTTAAAAACAAATTATGAAGGTCAGACAGAACATAACCCTTCTTTACAGCATCTTATTCAAAAATGGGAACAGCATATTAAAGGAATCGATAATGAAATTATAAGTCAGGACCACAAACATATTTATCTTGATTTAATAATCCAGCAGCGAAAATGGCTCATTAATAAAAATAAAGAAGATCAGACTTTAGACGAATCTATTATTCGCAGACAAATGCATTATCTCGATATTGAAGAAGAAAAACTGCGCTATATTTAAAACTAATTTAATCTTTATGCTGATCTAAAAGAATTAGAAAAACCAATGCCCAGAGAGATTTTAATAAAAAATTAAGCTTTTTCTTTAACAAAATTATTAACTTGTTATAGCAAAAGAAATAATAACCTGTGTATTATTTCTTTTTGCAGCAGGCATAACTCTAAATTTTCTCAGCAAATTAAAAGGTATCTTTATACCGCAATTAATTTGTAATACGTAAATGCCTTTATTTTTTTATTACAATTTAAAACCAAAACCATGCGAGTATCCGTAGTTCGAAAAAGTATAAAATTTACCCCAGATTCCAGAAGAGTAGTTGCCCGTTATTTTATGAATGGTTATGAAAGAACCCAGCAAATGGTGCTTCGTATAATGACTTTGGATGAAAAACAAGTTCTGGAAACCTTAGAGCAGACACTTCGTGAATTTGCCAGACGACACCGAAATATTTCGGCAGTATTTTTTAGACACTGCGAAAAAATCAGACCTATAATCGAAGACATGAAGATTGATTATGAAGCTATGTCGCTAAATCGAAAAATGCTCATTGGTTCGTATTGCACAATGGAATATGCAATTGAATCGGCAGCGATTTTTAATCCTTCAATTGTAGAAGATTTTGATCAATCAGGTTTAGAAATGGGAGAAAAACGTGTTATTATTTCTTTCCGCGCTACGGGTGAAGGTCATATTTCTTCGATTGTTTTTAGAAGAGGAATTCTCGATCGTGACAATAATCTGCAGATCATGAAAATTGGTCACCATATTGATAAAGCCGAAATTGAACACAAAACGCTATTCAACAAAGAGCGTTTTTTGACCAAATTGCTCGAAATGCATACGCAGGACAAATACATCGATCAAATCATGCAGGATCTGCCGGATGAATTTGAATTTGCGATTTTAAAAAATACTTTAAAAACTGCTTTAAGTGATGCGTCTATTCGTCAGGAAAGACGAGTGGCGCTCGAAGAAATACTCTGGCTTGCCAATTCTTTTTATGATTTGCAGTTCAAACACGATTCTGATATTACAGAACGTGTCATTTTCCCGATTTCCGATTCTGAAAGCCGCGGAATTGAAGACGCACGTTTTGTTCGTTTTACCGATGATGATAATTCCGTACGTGTTATGGCAACTTACACGGCCTATAATGGCCACGCCATATTACCCAAACTTATTTCAACAGAAGATTTTTATTCATTCAGAGTAATGCCGCTGCATGGAGAAGGTGCACAAAATAAAAACCTGGCTTTGTTTCCGAGAAAAATAAAAGGAAAATACGCCATGCTTTCCCGTATTGACGGTGTAAATAATTATATTATGTATTCGAACCGTGTTACACAATGGAACACGCCTGTTTTATTGCAACAGCCGCGCTACACCTGGGAACTCACTCAAATAGGAAACTGTGGATCGCCGCTTTGGACAGAAGAAGGCTGGCTTGTTATCACACATGGCGTGGGTACAATGCGACGTTATTGTATTGGTGCATCTCTTTTTGATCTTGACGATCCGTCAAAAGAAATTGGAAGATTGAGCGAACCTTTGCTTTCTCCTCTTGAAGACGAACGTGAAGGTTATGTGCCAAATGTGGTATATTCCTGCGGAGCCATTATTCACAATAACAGTTTAATTTTACCGTATGCTGTATCTGATTATTCGTCTACTTATGGTGTGGTTGATATGGTTGAATTGTTGGATGCTTTGAAAAAAAGTAAGTAAAATTGATGATCAATAATGGAATCACTACGCATTATTTTTACTGAAACTCTAGGATTAAGTTCTGATCATTATGAAGAATTCCTGAAACAATTACATTTTAAAACTCTCAAGAAAAAAGAACATTTAATTCAGGAAGGTTCTGTCTGCGATTTTATTGCTATTGTAATTTCAGGAACAATGAGATCGTATGTACAAAATAATGACGGCGAATTTAATAACGATTTTTATCTCGAAAACAGTTTTGCAAGTGCGTACACGAGTTTTTTAACTCAAATGCCAACAAACTGTAATATAGAAGCCTTAACGGATGTTGAGTTGTATTATATTACTCATCAGCAATTTCATTTCTTGATTGAAAAAGACACTAACTATTTAAAACTTGCCAAATACATCTCTGATAATTATTTTATTAGAAAATGCAAAAGAGAAACTTCTTTTCTAAAAAATTCTGCTGCAGAAAGATTAGAAATGATCCGAAAACTCTATCCTGAAATTGAACAAAAAGTTCCTCAATATCATATTGCTTCTTATTTAGGAATTAAACCCGAATCTTTAAGCAGAATAAAACTCTTAACATACATCAATAAATAAGTCTGCTGTTATAATAAGCTTTGTACTTCATTAATTTTTAAATATTTGAAGTATGCCAATTATAAATTTAAAAGTAAGCGGAAAAGAAGACGCTGCTTTAGCAAAAGAATTAGCGATAATTATTAGCGATCTTACCAAAAAAATTCTCAATAAAAAACCCGAAGTTACGGTTGTAAATGTCTCATTTCTTCCAGACAATTTTTGGTTTATTAATTCCGAATCGCTGGAAGATTTAAACATAAAAAGTTTCCATCTTACAATTAAAATCTCCGATTCGACAAATCTCAAAGATGATAAAGCCAATTATATCGATGCGGTACATGAAGCATTGGCACTTCGATTGGGTGGAATTCATCCTGTGAGTTATACCGCAATCGAAGAAATGAAAGCTGATGCCTATGGTTATGAAGGATTAACTATTGAATATAAAGTGATTCATAACCGTAAAAAGCTAGAAAAATGAGAGCCGTAAAACTATTGATTTTTAGCTGTTTGATTTTCATCCAAAATATAAATGCTCAATCCAAAACAGATAACAAAAAAGAAATAAATGACATTATAGAAAAATACAGCGAAAGCGTAATTAAAAGAGATTCTATAGCTTTTTATAATTTATTTAATGACGGAATCGTAACTTGGTGTGCCGCGCTTATGGATAAATCTCAAAATAAAGAAGTTGAGAAAAAAGGAATTGAAAAAGCCGGATCAAATTATTTTTCCGGAACTTATAAAGGTTTTATGAGAAGTTTATTCCGTCATCAATTTACCGAAGATAAGTTTGACAATATTCACATTATTGAAGATGGAACTGTAGCTTCTGTAACAATGGATTATAGTTTTTGGGCCGATAATAAAATGACCAACTGGGGCGGTAAATATTTAACTCTAATAAAAAGAGACGGCAAATGGAAAATTACAAGTGTCATTTATTCATTAGAACTTACTTCCTATTTTGAACAGCCTTCACTTTCGAAAAGAAAAAAGGAAAAGAAATTACAATTATTATAAAGTCTTAACTTAAAAATAAAACCCTTAAACAAATTATAGTTTAAGGGTTTTATTGATAAGATTTATGTCCCAATTAATCGATGCCGGGAATCGTTATATCCCAAAATTTACCCGATTCTGTGTTTAAAAGAATAGCGTTATAAATTCCGTCTGCAGAATCTTTTGTTGTAAATGGCGCTTGGTTTCCTCCCAGTTTAGTTTGAACCCAGCCCGGATGAATTGGCGTTACAATAATTTGCTTTTCTACAACTCGGGTTGCCAGCATTGCTGCGTACATATTAATGGCATTTTTTGAAATTCGATAAGCAGTTCCGTTTGGCGCCGCATTTTTCAACAATCCCATGCTGCTTGAAATAAAAGCAATTTTTCCGCTCGTTTTGATATTTTTCAATAACGATTCTGTAAAGAAAATTACACTCGTAACATTGGTATTTATTGTTTCCGTGAAAGAATCAAGGTCAGGTTGATTTGAAAAAGCATCCGGAGCAATTCCGGCATTGTTTACCAATAAATCAACATCAGTTGTAATAGCTAAAATTTCGCTGATTGCGTTATCTCTACTTTCCTGACTTGTAGCTTCTAATGGAATCACTTTTAAATTCGGATGCGAAAAATCCTCCAGCTTTCCAGACCTTGTTGTTCCAATTACATTATAATTTTCGTTCAGTAATTTTTTGGTTAATGCTAACCCAATTCCGCTGCTTATTCCTGTTACAACAGCTGTTTTATATAATTTGTTCATTTTCTTTTTATCTTAAATTAATTATTGTTTTTAAATCCGCCGCTTTGCATTAATAAACCAAACCAGTCTTCTAAATGCCAGGTGTGCGTTATTTTTCCATCTTTTAAATAATGAAATTCATGTATTGCCACTGATACTTTTTTGTTGGTTGCCGGTATTCCAATTAATTCCTTATCATGCGTAAATACAATCTCAGCTCTTACTCCCGCACGTTCATGCGTTCCAAAAATCTCTAAAATATTGATTTCTATATCGGGAAAGTCAGCGGTAAGACCTTTAATAATATCTTGCAAACCTTTTGGTCCTTTTGCCTGATTAGGTAAAAGCGGAATATCTTTCCAGTCAGGAGTACAGATTTCATCTAATAATTCAGGTTGTTTTGTTCCCCAAAGTGCGTAAAAAGTTGTGATTGATTCTATTTCGGATGTTGTTAATCCTCTGACCATTTCTTCTTTGTTAATCTTCATAATTTTTCATGTTTTTCAGTCGTTTTTTCTGCAGAAAAATGGCTCTTATTATTTCTTAAGTACTTTTGTTCCCAATAGTTCTACAAATAAACTATCAATAGTTTATATTTGCAACTAATGAGAATTGATTTAAGAAAAATTGCGGTAACCGAAAAGTAACTTATGGCACGAAAACTAATTGAGAACAAAGATTTTTGTTCAATGCTTCACACAATGAATATTATTGGCAATAAATGGAAACCAATTATTTTGTATTTACTAGCCAATAAAAGTGTCCGTTTTGGGAAACTGCTTTTCTTTATGGAAGGTGTTTCTAGAAAAGTATTAACCGATCAGCTTCGTGAACTCGAAGATGATGGTTTTATTCTAAGACAGAAATTTGGAGAAGTACCGCCAAGAGTAGAATATTCCTTAACAGAAAAAGGAAAATCTTTTCTTCCGGTTTTGAAACAAATGTGCGAATGGACAATTAAATGGAATCCTGAAATTTCTTTTATGGATTGCAAAATTGTATTAGAAGCAGAAGATTAAATTCAACTAATTCTTATTTCTTCAAATTTGGGATTTTCTCCGTCAAATTCTTCCAATACCGTTTTGGCATGTGCTGTAAGTGCAGTTTTGTATTTTTTCTCGATTCGATATTGACACTTTTAAAAAACTGTCGCCAAAGATTCTGGAAAAACTCTTCGTTATCATCACTTATTTCGGCTAAAAATTGAGACGAATTAGAATTGGCATTAAATTCCAATTGTACCGAAGTAGTATTTTCGAGATCATAATAAATTCCGTATTTGCGTTTCGCATCATAAATTAACCATCGCTGGTCAGCATAACGGTTTGTAAAATGTTTTTCTATTAAAGGCAAAACATCACAATCCGGTTCGACGATGGCATAATACAAATTGTCTTTGGTTAGTTTAAATCGCACAAAAGCTTTCATTCTATGGCTTTCTCTTCCGGTTAAATATGCCGCTTTTCTAACTTCTAAAACTGGTGAATTAGACAAATCATCTTCCACATTTATGGCGCTCGAAAAAATATACTTTACATATTGAAACAAGGTTTCATCCATTTTATCAATTTCAGATAAAAAAGCTTTGTAAATATTCGCAAAACCTTCAGATGAAAGTTTTTGTTTCAATCCGTTTAAAACACGTTTTGCTTTTTGTAAATCTGTTTCTACAAAATATCTTTCAGAAAAAAGTAATGTATTAGAAACTTCGCTTTTAGCAAAAACAACATCTTCGAATTTCTGTTCATAAATCTCAAATACTGCCGTCAGCCAGCCTTCAAAAGTACTATCGTAAATTACTTGTGTCATTTGGCTTAAAATAAAGAAAGCTGATTCGAAAAATCGTTTTTGTATTTGCTATTCTGCGTATTTAGAATATGATCTTTTATTTGAATGGAAGTCAAATCCCGCTGTAACTGAAATGGCGAAGCAAAAGCCAAAAAGTATTTTGACCTGCTGTACGCAATTCCTAATTTTTGCAGATCTTCGGGCTGTAATCTTTTAAACTTTCGGGCAGCAACAATCTTGTGAGCACCTGAAACGCCAATTCCGGGAATTCTCAGAATTAATTCTAAATCGGCCGTATTGACATCAACCGGAAATTTATCCAGATTTCGCAAAGCCCAGCCGAGTTTTGGGTCAATATCCAAATCAAGATTCGGCTGATCGAAACCTACAATTTCGTTGACATTAAATCCGTAAAAACGCAAAAGCCAATCGGCCTGATACAACCGATTTTCGCGAATCATTGGTACAGGCGTTCCAATTACCGGAAGTCGATTATCATAACTTATTGGCACATATCCCGAATAATAAACCCGACGCATGTTCATCTTTTCATAGAAATAATTAGACATACCGAGGATTTCCAAATCATTTTCCTGAGTTGCACCAATTACCATTTGCGTACTTTGCCCGGCCGGAGCAAAAAGCGGTGTTTTGTAGTTTTTCTTTTTTTCTTCATTATAACCAACGATTTCTTCTTTTAGAAATTCCATTGGTTTAATTACATCGATATGGTTTTTATCAGGAGCCAGAAGTTTAAGACTTTTTTCTGTGGGCATTTCGACATTTACACTTAAACGATCGGCATAAAGCCCGGCTTCTCTCAGCAATTCAGCACTCGCGCCCGGAATTGCTTTTAAATGAATATATCCGTTGAAATTTTCTTCCAGCCGAAGTTTCTTTACGATTCTAACTAAACGTTCCATCGTATAATCGGGATTGTCAAAAATACCCGAACTTAAAAACAAGCCTTCGATATAATTTCTTCTATAAAAACCAATCGTTAAGTCTACCACTTCCTGAACCGTAAAAGCGGCACGTTTGATATCGTTGCTTTTTCTGCTTACGCAATACGCACAGTCGAAAATACAATGATTGGTCAATAGAATTTTAAGCAGCGAAACACAGCGTCCGTCTTCAGTATATGCGTGACAAATTCCGTTTCCTGAGGCATCACCCAAACCTTTATTTTTATTTTTTCGGGTGCTGTTACTAGACGAACACGAAACATCATATTTTGCAGCGTCGGCTAAAATTGCCAGTTTCTCCATCACTCTTTCGTGTACCATTTTGACTTTTTTTAGTTGTTTTTGAATGAAATTCTATCACTTCAAAATTAGGAATTTGGTATTGAGAAAGGTTGAAAACCACTGTTCTAAATTGTATCAAATTTTCACGCTAAAGCCAACAATAACAAAGCTTTTCTTAATAATTTGATTCACGAAAAAATAACATTTAAAATCTAAAAACAGGTATTTATACCTGGTCTAAAATTTTTGAATATTTATACATTGCACTGACAGTTTCGAAAAATTTTTTAGCCCCCCTTATAATTATTTTTCAACTCTTTTTTTGTGAAACGAGATTACTGTGCTAGCGAATAATAGTAAATAAAGTAAAAGCTAAAACAATGATTTTTGTAAAAGGACAAGATGTATCCTACACAGCAATAAGTGGGAGATCTTACAGGGCTATCGTGTTAGAACGAAAAATTGATTTTAAAAAAGGACTTATCAAAAAATCTGCAATTAAAGAAATGACCTATCATTACTTGATTGAGATTCAAAAAAATAATTTTACTCAGAGGATTCTTTGTACTGAGAATCAGATTACTCTTTTGGAGAAAAAAGAATTTGTGCAAAAAGCGGCTTAGTTTTTATATTTAAAACTAAGCTAAAACATCTTCTTTATTCAATCCTAAAATTTTACCATAAGCAACAGCAGCTTTGTGCACCTGAACTGTCCAGTCTTCGGCGGCATTATCGTCTGCACCATCAGAAATATATTTAAGACATAAAAACGGAATATTCTCTTTCATGGCAATCATGGCGAGAGCATACGCTTCCATATCGACAACATTATAAGCGTCAGAGCAATGTCCCATTTCAAAATTATCGCCGGTTCCGCAAATACCTTCCTGCAAACCGTCCATTTTTAAACCATATTGCAGAACTGGAGGAAGTCCAGACAATGGGGTTTCATAATGTGCAAAACCTAAACCACGAACATCCATATCTCTCTGCACAAATTTTGTACAGCAAATCACGTCTCCTTTTTGAAAACAACTGCTACCCGCCGATCCTAAATTTATGATTATTGAAGGCTTTTTCTTTTGTATTGCTTTTGACAATTCATAAGCGGCGTTGACTTTTCCGATTCCGGTAATTAAGGTATTACAGTTTTTAAAAACTTCTGCAGCTTCAGATTCAAGGGCAAAAGAGAATAATATATCTTCAATAGCAAAAGATTGGTCTGCGTTAATTTGTATCATGAGTGATTCTGGTTTTTGAAGCAGCAAAAATACGTTTATCTTCTTTAAAATATAGTTCTAAATTCCAAAAACCACGTTAAAATCCCAATGAAACAGTAGTTTTTCCATTTAAAAAAATATATTTGTCTAAACCCAAGTTTTCCAAGAACCGAAAAAAACATTTGTATGGATAATGAAAAATTTATTTTCTGCCTCGAAGGCGTTCAGGATGTAGATACCGTTACGACTACAGATGTGGTTAAAAATCTGGAAGAAATTGCTTTTGATCAGGGCATTGCGAGTATTTACAAAACCTGCGATACAATTGAAGGTTTAGAAGAAAGTTTGAATACCCTGCTTTATGATGATCATAATTTTAAGGATTATGAAATCATTTATTTGGTAATGCCGGGGCAGGAAAATAATATCTGCCTTCATGATTATTATTACAGTCTTGAAGAAATAGCCGAGCTTTTTGAGGGAAAAATGAAAGGAAAAATTATTCATTTTGCCAATAAAAAACGCCTTGACCTCAACGAAGAAGAAGCCCAATATTTTCTAGACATTACCGGCGCACGTGCCATTTCTGGTTATGGCTCAACTTATAATAAAATTGCCAGCTGCAGTACAATCGATAAAGCGTTTTTTAGTTTGTATCAGGAAAACGATGATCTTACCGAAGTGGTTGAAGACTTGTTTCAAAAACATTATGCACTTTGCAAATTGCTTGATTTTAGATTGTATTATTAAGTTA
This sequence comes from Flavobacterium sp., assembly GCF_039595935.1. Taxonomy (NCBI): domain Bacteria; kingdom Pseudomonadati; phylum Bacteroidota; class Flavobacteriia; order Flavobacteriales; family Flavobacteriaceae; genus Flavobacterium; species Flavobacterium sp. The sequence continues at coordinate 172,424 of NZ_JBCNKR010000005.1, forward strand.
TGAGTGCAAAGACGGCTGAAAAAATAAAAACCTACAGTACAACAGGATTTAGAGAAAAGTTTTTGGGAGAAGACAATCCGATTCATTTGCTTTTCAAGTCAAATTCTGATCATTTTTTCTGTCTGGAAATTGAAGAAATAATGCAGATGCAGCATCCGGTTCCACCATGCAAACATTCTTGCCATACTTTAATTTTTATTTCTTCGGGCCAGCATGTTATGAAATTAGGTTATCAGGAATATACCACTACTGATAACGAAATTATTGTGGTTCCGGCGGGTCAGATTTTTTCTCTCGAAAACGTCAACAACATTCACAAAGGCTATATATGTCAGTTTCATCCGGATATTTTAATTCAGAAATATGGCAGCCGCGAAATGATTAATGAATTTGATTTCATGAAAATTTCCGGTAATCCGAAAGTTACTTTAACGCCTGAAGATGTTCCGAATATTACGGCTATTTTGAGCCGTCTTCAAAAAGAATATTCTGAAACCTCAACCGCAAACCTGAATATTGTTCAGTCGTATTTGATTACTTTGTTTTACGAAATGAATAAATATTCGGTTAAAACTTCTAAAAGTATTTCGGCTGCTGAGGCTATTACCAATAAGTTTAAAGAATTAATTCATCAGAATATCAAAACCCATCATTTGGTTCAATATTATGCTTCGCTGCTGAATGTTACGCCTAATCATTTGAATAAATCGGTTCGAACGGTTACGGGTAAATCAGCTGCGAAATGGATTGACGAGACCATATTGCTTGAAGCTAAATATTTACTTTTTCAAACTACACTTTCTGTAAGTGAAATCGCAATTCAGGTAGGCCACGAAGACCAATCGTACTTTAGTCGTTTCTTTAAAAAGCATGAAGGAATTAGTCCTATTCAATACCGAAAAATGATTGATAAGTCCTAATTATTGATTATTGAATCCTAATAAACAGCTGTATGTTTTTCAGAAATTTGCCACTTTAAAAAGTACGAATTATGATTTATGTATTTAAAACTTCTGTTGACAGCCTTTCAAAATTTGAGTCGGCTTCTGCCCTGCTTCATGAATTACTGCCTGATACTTTATGGAATTTTGATCTTGAGGATTGTGATAATATTTTAAGAATCGACAGCGAACTTGATATTCCGTCTTTAATTGAAAACAATGGCATTTTTGACTGCGTTGAATTAGAATAAAATTCGAATTACTTTATCTTTCTTTTATAGTTTCAGGTTTCAGTTTTTAGTCTTTTATTCATTTGGAACTTTGTCAAAGTTTAAAACTCTGATAAAGTTGATAGAAACTGATTTGTTTTACGCAAAAAAGGATGCAAAACGCATCCCTTTTTTTAACTAAATATGAAAAAAATGAATTTATTAATCTAACCAGCGAGGATCTCCAATTTGGTTGTCGATCAGGGTTTGATTTTTAACTGTAAAATCACCTCCGGCTGCATTTACAAATTGCGGATCAGCTGTTGTTCCAGATACATCAATTTTATTTAAGTTGATTGTCGCATCCATAAAACTTGGTGCATTGTAATAGTAGTTTTTACTAAATGTTGGAGCCGTAGTTCCGTTTTGATTCGTATAAATTGCAGTTGTTCCAGCTATTAAAGTGTTTTTTACTGTTGAAGCATTGCTTGCAAAACGAACGTATAAAATTCTTTTTGGAGCTGCAGTATTTGAAACATTATACAATGTACAGCTATCGATTAATACATTTGTTGTTAAACCAGTTCCAGAGAATCCATTTGCAGGAGCTACAGCATCTGCACGAACAAAATCACGTCCTGTTGAACAGGTATCAAATGTGCTGTTTTTAAGTACTATGCTTGCTGCGTATGTATTTCTGAAATCGATAAAATCTGCACCCGCGTTTGTATTTACGTTTTTAACGATACTATTATCTACTGTAAACGAAGTTACTTTAGATGCGCTTGCGTTTGCTGCGATTAAGGCACGTGTGTAATCATGTACTTTACTGCTACTGATTAAAATATCACCATACGTTGTACTTGCTCCGGAAATGGTAATTACAGCTGCATTGTCCATTCCGGTTCCGTCTAAATCCAAATCAATTAATGATAAATTTGAAGTTCCGGCATTTACCGTAAATTTTACATACAATTTTGGTTTATCCGAAGTACGTAAACCTCTTATCGTAATTGATTTATTTAAAGCAATTTCTCCTTTAAATACCTGATAATCTCCCGGCATTAAAACTAATATTGCACCAGAAGCTGCTTCTGTTATTTTAGCATTTAAATCATCTTCTGGTTTAACCAAAATTCCAGTTCCAATATCAATTCCTGTCGTAAAAGTTACTACGCCTCTTTTCTTAGATCCGTTTAATAAAGTTGCGGTATAAGACGTTTCGCCTGTAAGTCCTGTTACGACTGCAACTCCAGCCGTTTTTTCTGCAGCTGTAATAGTATGAGTAATGGCGCCCGGCTCAACAGTAATTTGTGTTACAGCACTATTTGGAGTCCATCTTAAAGTAACTTGTTTAGCCTCAACATCAGCATCCTGAACTGCTGAAAACAATTGTTCTGTTAATGTTGTCGCTGTAACGACAGACCATTTAGAATCTGCTAAACCAGTCGAGCTAACTGCTTTTACCCTAATTGAATAAACAGTTTCTCCTTCTAATGGCACCTGAATTGGCAACTCTGCAGCCGTTACATTTATGGTTTTATAAATGGTTTTAAATTCAGCATCATCTGCACTAAATTCTACAACATAATGATCTGCATCTTCGTCTTCTTTTATAGTCCAGTTTAACTCAACTGTAGTCTGGTTTCTCACTTTTGCTGTTAAGCCTATTGGAGAAAATTCTCTGCTGACATTTAAGGTGTCAATAACGCCTTCGTTATAACTTTCGCAACCAGATATAAGAGCTGTTAGTAATACTCCAGCTATTAATCCTTTTAGTATATATTTTGTTTTCATAAACATAATGCCTTATAATTAATAAATAACTGTGTGAGATTAATAACCGTAATCGTTAACTAGTTTACCGTTACTTCCGTCAATAAACACCTGCCAGATTGGCCAGAATTGTCTGTTATCAGGATTTGCTCCGGCTTTATACAAAGTACTGATTTTTGTATCGGCAGCAGCTCCTGTCCATGTCCATGCGAATGAGGTATAATCTGCACCCGGATTTGTAGTTTCTCCACGGTTTAATCCGTAAATATCCAGACTCACATTATCCGTTTTATATTTATAATATAAGGTTGTTGGTACTGTCGCATATTCTCCCGAACGCTGCGATAAGTTTGTCATTTTGACTTTGGCTTCGTCTAATTTTGTTTTTAGAAGATTCCAGCGAATAAGCGCTTGTTTGCGTTCCATTTCTCCTGTAAACTCAAATTTATTTTCTTCTACAAGCGCATTAAACATAGCTGTTTTGCTTGTTAAAGCATTTACGTAAGCATCTACTTTTGTGGCATGAACTGCTGTTGGGAATGCTCTTTGGCGAATTTCTTTTAAATATGGTGCTGCCGCACTTGGGCCCTCTAACTCGTTTGCTGCTTCTGCTGCAATTAAAAGAACTTCTGCATAACGCATATAAATTTTGTTTACACCATCGTCGTTTGTTGACGTTACAAAACGCGTCATCCATTCGTAACGGTATTTTCCAAAATACCAAGTATTTAAAGCTCCTAATTCTTGTTTCGCAATATTGTTTACTGCTGTTCCGTATTTGTAAGGAACGCAGGTTACATCTCTTCTTGTATCAGCCTGATCGTAATCATAAAAAACAATTGGAAGCGGTCCTGCAGTTCCTCCACGGTTTGCTCCATTGGCATGAAACTGGTCATTTGTTGTATGACGAACGGCAAACGTAAATAACATACGCCCGCGGCCTTCTGAAAATGGAAGTTCCCAAAGAGATTCTCCTCCTGCTACTAAATATTCCTGATTGTATTTTTTCCAGAATGTTTCAAAAGAAGATTCTAAATGTGCAGATCCGCTGGCAATTACTGAGCGGCATTCTGATAAAGCCAATGCGTACATATTGGCTACTGAAAGCTGCGGATCTGTACTTCTTCTAACTCCGTCAGGATATTGCTGATAACCGCTGGCCGCCATTGCTAAACGTGCACGGAATCCTTTTACGAAAGCTTTATTGATTCTTTCTACACTACTTGTTGCTGTTGTTTCTCCCGGCCATGGCACTAATGTGGCAGCTTCTCCTAAATCGGCCAAAAGCTGTTTGTAGATTTCATCACGGCTGGTTTTGGCAACATACAAGTTATTATTGTTTAAGGGTTCAAATCGGTACGGAACATCTCCCCATGCTTTTACTAAATCGGCATAATAAATGGCTCTTAATGTTAAGGCTTCACCAAGTAAATAGCCTAATTCTGAACCCGGAGTTGGGTTTCCGTAAGCACGTAAACCGCGAATGCAGATATTGGCACGTTCTATACCTGAATACATCATGGCCCAGGCATTGTTTGTGGTATTCATCTGCGAATTATTTGCTTTTGCATCATATGTACATAAATCAGATGCATCACTTACCGTCTGCGAAGAGTTGTACCATTCTGTATCTGTATTCAATCCATAAAAAGGAAGAAAACGACCTCTGTATGAATTGGTTTCTGCAAACGGAATTTTAATTCCGTCAATGGCTCCTGCCGCTAAATCAGGGCTTGAAAAAATAACTGATTCATCTAAGGTTGATTGTGCCGGAGCGTCTAAATAATCGTCTGAACAGGAAGTAAAAATACTCGCTAAAATTAATCCTGCTATTAATATCTTATGTTTCATCTTGTGAAAGTTTTACTGAATTAAAAATTAAGGTTTAAACCAAATATCAACTGTCTGCTTCTTGGATAAGCTGAATAATCAACTCCCGGAGTAAGCGGCGTGTTTCTTCTTGTTGAAGCTTCAGGATCCGGGCCTGTGTATTTTGTCCAGACAAAAACGTTGCTTGCTGTAAGATAAAATCTTAGCTTAGAAACGCCTAAAGCAGAAGTTAATTCATTTGGAGTTGTGTACCCTAAACTCAAAGTATTAAGTCTCAAGAATGATCCGTCTTCTACAGCCCAGTCACTAAAAACATAACGAGGCATATAAGGAGACCACATGGTAGTGTTTGCATTTAATGAAGCCAATGCTGTAGGATCTGTTACTAATTGTCCTGTGTTTGGATCAAAGTTTGTCCATCTTGTTCCGTCGGCCATTTCAGAATTTAAATTTCTGTATTGTCCGTTTGGAATTGAAGTAGAAAATTCAACTTTATTGGCATTATAAACATCATTTCCGATGCTGTAGTTGAATGCCGCTGCAAGATCAAATCCATAAGCATTTGCATTCAATACAAAACCTCCGGTACTTTTCGGGTTAGCATTTCCAATAACTGTAAGGTCGTTGGCATTTACTTTTCCATCTCCATCAATATCTTTTAATTTCATAGCACCCGGTTTCATTGGACCTACAATTGTAGTTCCGTCCGGCACTCCGGCTTTTAAAGTATAAGTTCCTGCGTTATAATCGAAATCTGAAACTTCATAACGCCCGTCGCTTTTATATCCGTACATGATACCGATTGGCTGACCTACATTTACTAAATAATCATTTCCGATAGCGGTAGAAGCCCATCCTGAACTTGCTCCAAAATTGCTCATTACACCAAGAGAATTAATTCTGTTTGTGTTGAATCCTGCATTAAAAGACAAACTCACACCGTATTTTTCTCTTTCGATAAGATTAAGATTTAAAGTAGCTTCTATACCGCTGTTTTCAACTTCTCCCATATTTCTGTATTGGAAATCATATCCTCCGGAAATCGGGAAATTGATTAATAAATCTTTGGTCACATTTTTATAGAACTCTACAGATCCTGTTACTTTGTTTTTGAATAAGTCAAAATCTAAACCTATATTTTGTGTTACTGTCGTTTCCCATTTTAAATCAGGATTTGCCATAGTTTTTGATGCTGCCCAGTAATTATCAACACCATTAATCCATGTAGAAGTTGAAGAAATGAAACTTTGAACCATTTGTCCTGTTGGGATATTATTATTTCCAGCTTCTCCATAACTTACTCTTAATTTAAGAAGGTTAATCCATGAAGCATTTTTCATAAATTCTTCTCCTGAGATTTTCCAGGCTGCTGCGGCTGCCGGAAAAAAGCCCCATTTGTTATCTCCTAAAAATTTACTAGAACCATCGGCACGATAGGTTGCGGTAAATAAGTAGCGATCTTTATAATCGTAATTTACACGACCAAAGAAAGAAAGTAATTTATCATCCGGGAAATAGAAATTATCAACTGCAACCGGAGTTCCCTGTGTAGTTAATTTTTTTGCCTGATCTAAGCCAAAAGTTAATGGATAACCGTGAATAGCTGTATTTACGTCGTTTCTTTTATATTCAATTGATTCTTCTCCAAAAAGAAGTTTTAAACTGTGATTTTCACCCACTATTTTTTTCAAATCATAGTTAAGGGTGTTGGCATTTCTAAAACGAGTATCTTTTCTGTCTCCTAAAATCATGGCTGGCATTCCTTGTCTTTCTGCAGCCGGATTATTTTTTACGTAGTAAGTTGAACGTCCGAAATAACGATAATCTAAATAATTGTAGTTATCTAAACCTAATTCTGTTTTAAAAACTAAATCAGAAGTAAGTTTCCAAGAAAAACTTCCCAGCATATTAAAGTTTTTTCTGAATTGCTGGCGATCTGTATCTGCAATAGCCACAAAAGGATGTGTCAAATTTTCAGAGACTGCTTCATCAGTATCATCTGTCGTTAATCCCGGAACCGGAATTGGAGCGTATCCTACCACATTTTTTAAACGTGAATCTGCAGAAGAAACCTCGTTTTGTTCATTCATACCACCTCCGTTAATTTCGGTATCAGAGTAACGCATTGTAAAACTTAAATCAACTTTATCAGAAGCTTTGCTGTTTAAAGCCAAAGACAAGTTATTTCTGTTAAAATCTGAACCCATCATAATGGCTTTTTCATCATAATGAGCATAGTTGAAATTATAATTCATTTTATCCGAACCACCACGAATAGATAAATCACGGCTTTGAACTTCGCCTGTACGTCCAAAAACCTGTCTCTGCCAGTTATTTCCTTTCATGCCTTTGTACATATCGTAATCCTGCCATGAACCAAAATACTTTTCATAAGAACTTAAGTCTGTATTGTCTTTAAGCAAAGCATATTCGTACTGCCATTTTACATAATCATCCGGAGCAGTAACATCAATAGTTTTTGCTATTTTTTTCATTCCGTAAAACATATTATAGTTTACAGAGATTTTTCCGTCTTTACCTTTTTTAGTGGTAACAATAACAACACCATAAGCTCCTCTTGATCCGTAGATTGCTGTAGACGATGCATCTTTTAAGATTGTCATCGTTTCAATATCAGAAGATGAAATATCATTAATGTTATTTACCGGAAATCCGTCAACAATGTATAAAGGAGAAGCATCTTGTGTTAAAGAACCATTCCCGCGAATTCTAATCTGAACGTTTGAATCCGGAGAACCTTCAGAAGAAGTTACCTGAACTCCGGCTACACGTCCTGTTAAAGCTTCGGCTACGTTTGGAACCGGAATTTTTCGCATTTCATTCCCCGAAAATGTAGATACAGCACCAGTCAAATCAGACTTTTTTGAAGTTCCGTATCCAATTACAACAACCTCATTCAAGTTATTAGAATCTTCAGACATCGTAGCATCTACTTTACTTTTTCCTGCTGCAGAAACTTCGATTGTTTTAAATCCTATAAAAGTAAAGCTTAATACAGCTTTCGGATTGGTCAGTTTTAATTTATAATGACCGTCAAAATCAGTAGAAGTTCCGTTCTTAGTTCCTTTCTCCAGGACATTTACGCCCGGAAGAGAAAGCCCTGCTGCGTCTTTCACGGTTCCCTCTATAGTTGTGGTCTGCGCGTGTATTTGACTGCCGATCAATAAGCACAGTAAGAAAACAAGTTTAAAGCAAAAATCTGCTCCTTTGTTTAATAGTTCTTTAAAGTTCATTGGTTGATTGTTTAAGTTATTAATTGTTTAAAGTGGTTTTTTGTGGTTTCATTTTTCAGTTTTCAAGCTCTGCTTTACTCATCATCATCCAGCGTCTTCTCTATCAAGCGATGCCTTTTTCGATTATAGTTTTTGTAAGAAGTCAAAGTTTTATTTAACATTTACAAAAAAGTTGTAATCGATTACACAAACATAGATATTTTTTTTATATAAAAAATTATAATTCATAAAAATTTCCTAAATAAAATTATATATCAAAAATAAATACGGTTTTTTATACGACATGTGCAATTTTATCCACTTATAAATATTAAATATATTATTGTAATTCTAAGTTTTAATGCATTTTTTCTAAAAAAAACAATCGATTACAAGCTTACAATTTAAAATATTTTAAGTGTAATTTTAACATTTAATTAAAGTCTAATAAACACCTCATTCTTTCCTTTCTATTAATTTTTAACAAGTTTTTCTTTTAAAAAGAAATTTCTAACAGGCATTTAAAACTTTATTTAAACACTAAAAAACATTTTATAAAACCTTAAACAACTCTAAAAAAACTGTTGAACATAAAAAAACCCTTAGAAATTAATCTAAGGGTTTTAATAAAATATTGAAGTATAAAAACTTACGCTCTTTGAAGCTGTAAATTATTTTTGCGCATTCTAATTAATGTAATTGTAATCATCATTCCAACAATCGACATTCCAACACCAACAAGATTTGGCGATTCAAAACTATATCCAGCCGTTAACGGCAGACCTCCAAGAAAAGCACCTAAGGCATTTCCGATATTAAAACTTCCCTGCAAAGAAGCCGAAGCGATCATCTCTGCTCCTTTTGCAGTACGAATCATCAGCATTTGAATTGGCGCAATGACTGAGAAAGAAATAGCTCCGGTTAAGAAAGTTAAAAACAATGAAATATATTGGTTTGAAGAAAAGAAATAAACCATTATCAAATCAACCGACATGACAAACAACAATGCCAGTGTTGTGGGTGCAGGCGAATATTTATCTGCCAGTTTACCTCCGGCAAAATTTCCAACTACCATTCCAAGGCCAGCCAGAATTAAAATGTAGGATACATCTCCTTCGGCAAATTTTGAAACATTGGTTAACAAAGGTGCAATATAACTTATCCAGGCAAACAAACCACCAAAACCAATTGCGGTGATTCCTATAATCAGCCAGGCTTCTGTTCTTTTAAAGAATCCAAGTTGTTCTTTCATATTTACCGTTTCTCCTTTTTCAAGCTGCGGCATCCATAATGAAATAAATAATAAGGTAAGCGAACCTACAATAGCAATTAATACAAATGTATATCGCCAGATAAAATTATGACCAATATAAGTACCAATAGGAACTCCTATTAAATTGGCCAGTGTTAAACCTGAAAACATGATTGCAATTGCCTGTGCTTCTTTGCCTTTATCTGCTAAACGGCTTGCAACTACAGCACCAACTCCAAAAAATGCTCCATGAGGTAATCCCGATAAAAACCTCGAAGCAAATAAAAAATTATAAGTAGGCGCTATAATTGAAAGCGCATTAAATACTGTCAACATCAATGCTAAAATTAAAAGCATTTTTTTTGGTGGAAAATTTCTTCCAAGAATTACCAATAAAGGAGCACCAATAACAACTCCAAGTGCATAAGCTGAAATTAAATATCCTGCAACCGGAATACTAACTTTCATATCTGAAGCAATATCAGGAAGAAGACCCATCATTACAAATTCGGTAATACCGATTGTTAAACCTCCAAAAGAGAGTGCAATAAGACTTTTTTTCATTTTGATTTCATGAGAAAGGGAAAGACTTTCTACGTTGCAAATTTACTACCATTATAAAAGAAAAAAGTTGTACATTTACAACATAAACTTGTAATAATAAAACATGCCGAAATTAAATCAGTTTGAAACTCTTGTGATTCACGAGTTCGAAGATGAAAAATTTCATCTGCCACCGCATACGCATACTTATTATGAAATCATTTATATAAAGAAAGGAAGCGGCGTGCATCACCTCAACAATAATCTTCTTCCTTATAAATCTGGAGACTTGTTTGTGATCTCTCCAGAAGACGAACATTATTTTGACATTAAAAAATCAACTCGTTTTGTTTATATCAAGTTTACCGACAATTATTTCAATTCGAAACAAAATTTAACCTGTGATGAATTCCTGATTCATACGCCGGAAAATTTTATGCGGGATAAATTATTAAAAGAAACCGTTCTAAAATTAGACGATCCGTGTAAAACGATTCTCAAAAATACTATTGAAAATATAACGGCTTATAACTGTAAAGCCGATATCTCAACTTCGCCCATAATATTTTATCAGATTCTTTCGATTTTTGGTTTAATTAAGGAAACTATAAAGTGTATGAATTTGCGAATGGAATCGACACATATAGATAATGAGCAAATTGCGACTTACATTCATCAAAATATTTATAATCCAAAACTGGTTCAGATAAAAGTTATTGCCAGTCATTTTAATATTGCCGAAACGTATTTTAGTGCTTATTTTAAAAGGACATTTTCTATCAGTTATCGTGAATACATTAACAATCTGCGCACGACTCTTATCGAAAAACGTATTCATAATGACAAACTTTCTATAAAACAAATTGCCTATGAATTTGGTTTTACAGATGAAAGTCATCTTTCGAATTATTTTAAAAAGAAGAAAAAAATGAAACCGACTGATTTTAAGAAAACATAAAATTTGAAATCTTAAATAAAGAACAGCTCTTAGAAAAATTATCTAAATTTGTATTTCAAAAGCATTTTCATTGAAGAAAAAAATCCACATATTATTTTTTATTTTAACTCTTGGTTTCTTTTTGATGTCCAATTCAGGTTATGCATGTGGAAAATCTTCTGAAAAAACTTCGTGTGAAAAGAAAGCTGTTTCTAAAAAAGAAAAATCCCATTCTTGTCAGGAAGATTGCTGCAAGAAAGGTCATGACTCTAAAGATCAGCATGGCTGCAGCGGAAAATGTGATCATTCGAGCTGTACAACAACTGGTTTACAATTTAGTTTGATAACAACAAACGAATTTGAATTCGAAAATAATCTCTTTAACTTTTCTTCAGAGAAATCTATTTCTTACTATAAAACCGCCAGTATTTCTGATGGTTTTACTTCTATTTGGTTAATTCCTAAAATAAACTAATTCTATTTCTGACAGCCATAGTTGCGTCTGGTTTAACCGCAAAGAATGCAATGATTTACGCAAAGTTCGCAAAGTCTTTTTGCGATAGAGAAACAAAAAAATCTAAATTTAAATATTAGGAATTTAAATTCCTCTTTAATAAAATTACATAAAATGAAAAATTCAACATCAACTATAGCCGCAATAATCATATTATTATTTTCTGCAAATACTATTCAGGCAAATACAATTAAAACAACAAAGACAGGAATTGAAATCGCTGATTCAAGTCAGTTACAATCTGTTTATGATGCTTATTTTACTGTAAAAGATGCTTTAATTAAAAGTGATTCGAAATTAACTTCGGCGAAAGCCAAAGATTTATTGAATGCCATTACTGCGGTAAAAATGGACAAACTAAAAAGCGATGAACATACTGCCTGGATGAAAGTAGTTAAAAAATTAACTGCCGATGCCAAAAGTATTTCAACAACTGCAGATCTTAAAAAGCAGCGCGAAACTTTTAAATCATTATCTAAAAATACTTACACTTTAATTAAAGTTTCAAAATCTGGCGAAACTGTTTACAAACAATATTGTCCAATGGCCGATGCCGACTGGTTAAGCAAAGAAAAAGCAGTTAAAAATCCGTATTACGGTTCTTCTATGTTAACGTGTGGAAACGTGGTTGAAACCATTAAATAACATGACGCTTTACATCAAAAATATGGTGTGCGCCCGCTGCAAAATGGTTGTGAAGTCTGAATTTGAAAAACTCGGACTTCAGACTGTTTCTGTAGAATTGGGCGAAGTTGAACTTCAGGATGAAATCAATGATGCTCAAAAAGAAATTTTACTCAAAAACCTACAGTCTTTAGGTTTTGATTTTCTGGATGACAAAAAGACCAAAACAATAGAAAAGATAAAAAATCTAATTGTCGATTTGGTTCATCAAAAAAATGGAGAACTTAAAACCAATTTGTCTGATTATCTTGCAGAAAATCTAAATCAGGATTATAATTCGTTGAGCAATCTTTTTTCGGAAATTGAAAATACAACCATCGAAAAGTATTTTATAAGTCAAAAAATTGAGAAAGTAAAAGAATTATTGATTTACAATGAGCTTTCTTTAAGTGAAATTGCTGATATTTTAAATTACAGCAATGTGGCACATTTAAGTAATCAATTCAAAAAAATTACGGGCTTTACTCCTACTTCTTTCAAACAATCAAAAGATAAAATGCGTATTCAGATCGAGAATTTGTAGTTTTTTTTATTTAACCGCAAAGAGCGCAAAGGTTTACGCAAGGTTCGCAAAGATGTTTTAAGACAAAGCTTTGCGAACTTTGCGTTTTTATATAAACCCCAGCATATCAAAAATTCTTACGTGCTTTGCGGTTAATAAAATAGTAAATCTTACAAATCATTCCCAAAATTCTACAAACCGTTGTAAATCTTACTTCGGAAATTTGCATTGTAATATCCTAAAAACTAAAACAATGACTCACCAATATATAATTTCAGGAATGTCTTGCAACGGATGCCGAACTAAAGTGGAGAAAACGTTAAATGAAATAGAAGGAATTCATGCAGAAGTAACATTAGACCCGCCATTGGCAACCATAACAATGGAAAAACATGTTCCGACAGAAAAGTTTCAGGAAGTTTTATCTGCTGCCGGAAAATATACCATTGAAATGGATTCTCGTAAAAACGAATCTGAGATAAAATCATGTTGTTCAGCTCATAAAAAAGAAGATCATTCCGGACATTTTCACAAAAAAGAAAAAGCTGCAATACATAATGCAACAGGAGTTTTTTACTGCCCAATGCATTGTGAAGGCGATAAAACCTACAACAAACCAGGAGATTGTCCAGTTTGTGGAATGGATTTGGTACCGCAAATTGCCATTGGAACTCAGTATACATGCCCAATGCATCCAGAGGTTATTTCGAATGAGCCAGGCGACTGCCCAATCTGCGGAATGGATTTATTGCCAATGCAGGCATCTGAATCTGAAGAAAATAAAACGTATACCGACTTATTGAAGAAAATGAAGATTGCGACCTTGTTTACGCTTCCTGTTTTCATTATATCCATGTCGGAAATGATTCCTGATAATCCACTTTTTAAAATAATGTCAATTGAAAAATGGAACTGGGTTCAATTTCTGTTTTCAATTCCGGTTTTGTTTTATGCCGGATGGATGTTTTTTGTACGTGCTTACAAATCAATTGTAACCTGGAATTTAAATATGTTCACTCTAATCGGAATTGGAACCAGCGTCGCTTTTCTATTCAGCATTGCAGGAATGTTTTTTCCTGATCTTTTTCCAGCTGAATTCAAATCACATCACGGAACTATTCATCTTTATTTTGAAGCTGCAACCGTTATTATAACATTGGTTTTATTAGGTCAATTATTAGAAGCCAAAGCGCACGGACAAACAAACGGGGCTATTAAAGCATTATTAAAATTAGCGCCAACCGAAGCGACTTTGGTAGAAAACGGAACTGACAGAACCATATCTATTCACGACATTAAAAAAGGCGATTTATTACGAGTAAAACCGGGAGAAAAAATTCCGGTTGACGGAAAAATAACTTCTGGCGAAAGCAGTATTGATGAAGCCATGATTACAGGAGAACCTATTCCGTTGGATAAAAAAACAGGTGACGCCGTAATTTCGGGAACCATCAACGGAACCAAATCTTTTGTTATGACGGCTGAAAAAGTAGGTTCAGAAACTTTGCTTTCGCAGATTATTCAAATGGTAAATGATGCAAGCCGTTCGAGAGCGCCAATTCAAAAACTGGCAGACCGCGTTGCTAAATATTTTGTCCCAACAGTTGTTGCCATTGCTATTTTGACTTTTATTATCTGGGCAAAATTTGGCCCTGAACCTTCTTATATATACGGATTAATAAATGCGATTGCTGTTTTAATTATTGCCTGTCCTTGTGCTTTAGGATTAGCAACTCCAATGTCGGTTATGGTTGGTGTTGGAAAAGGTGCACAACACGGAATTTTGATAAAAAATGCCGAGGCGCTCGAAAACATGAACAAAATCGATGTTTTAATTACCGATAAAACCGGAACAATTACAGAAGGAAAACCAACTGTCGAGAAAATTTATGCGATCGATAATAATGAAGACTTTCTACTTCAAAATATTGCTTCTCTAAATCAGCACAGCGAACATCCTTTGGCGCAAGCCGTTGTTAATTTTGCTAAAGATAAAAATCAATCTTTCCTTAAAGTTCCGGATTTTGAAGCCGTTGCCGGAAAAGGAGTTTTAGGAACCGTAAATAATTCAAAAATTGCATTAGGAAATAAAAAGCTGATGGAACAGATTAAAGCTTCGGTTTCTGATGATTTTGAAAGCAAAATTACAGCCGAACAAAATCTGGGAAAAACAGTTTCGTACATCGCAGTAAATAACATCGTTTCGGGTTACGTAACTATTACAGACGCCATAAAAACAAACAGTGCCAAAGCAATCAAAGATTTAATCGATCAGGGCGTTGAAGTGATTATGCTTACGGGAGATAATAAAAACACAGCCAAAGCGGTGGCAGATCAACTTCATTTAAGTTCTTTTAAAGCCGAATGTCTTCCCGAAGACAAACTGAAAGAAATCGAACGTTTACAAGCCGAAGGAAAAGTTGTAGCGATGGCGGGCGACGGAATCAACGATGCTCCGGCTTTAGCCAAAGCTGATATTGGAATTGCAATGGGAACCGGAACTGATGTTGCGATCGAAAGTGCTAAAATTACACTCGTAAAAGGAGATTTAAACGGCATTGTAAAAGCTAAAAAATTAAGTTTCTCTGTGATGAAAAACATTAAGCAAAATTTATTTTTTGCCTTTATATACAATGTTTTGGGCGTACCTGTTGCGGCAGGAATTTTATATCCTGTATTCGGGATTTTGCTTTCGCCAATGCTGGCCGCGCTGGCTATGAGTTTAAGTTCCGTTTCTGTAATTGCAAATGCTTTACGCTTGCGAAATCAAAACCTTTAAAAAATCAATATGAAACTATATACTTTTCTAATAGTCTTTCTAATTGCTTTGAGTGTAAAAGCGCAAAAAGTAGTTCGTTACGATCTGCATGTTCGTGATACGATTGTCAATTTTTCGGGTAAAGAAAAACGTGCGATTGCAGTAAACGGGCAAATTCCGATGCCAACACTCACTTTTACCGAAGGCGATATTGCCGAAATTTATGTACATAACGAACTAAAAAATGAAGATACAGCGATGCATTGGCATGGATTATTTCTTCCTAATAAAGAAGACGGCGTTCCGTATTTAACGCAAATGCCTATTAAACCCGGAACAACTCATAAATATACTTTCCCCATTATTCAAAATGGAACGTATTGGTATCACAGTCATTCGGGACTTCAGGAACAAATTGGTTTGTACGGGCTTTTTATCATTAACAAAAAGAAAGACGACCAAACTTTTAGAAAAGGAATTGACGACTTGCCGACTGTTCCAGTTATTTTAAGTGAATGGTCTGATTTAAAACCAGAGAATATTCAACGAATGCTGCACAATGCCAATGATTGGTTTGCGATAAAAAAAGGAACTACTCAAAGTTATTTTGAAGCTCTTAAACAAGGTCAGTTTTCTACCAAAGTCATTAACGAATGGAAACGAATGAATGCTATGGACGTAAGTGATGTGTATTATGAAAAATTCTTAATTAACGGAAAAAACGAAGATCAGCTTTCGCAGTTTAAAGCCGGAGACAAAGTCAGATTGCGAATTGCAAATGGAGGTGCTTCAAGTTATTTCTGGCTTACTTACGGCGGCGGAAAAATCACAGTCGTTGCCAGCGACGGAAATGATGTTGAACCTGTAGAAGTCGATCGTTTGATTATTGCCGTTTCTGAAACTTATGATGTTGTCGTTACGATTCCCGAAAATAAAAAATCTTTTGCTTTTTTGGCTACAGCCGAAGACAGAACAGGATCGGCTTCTTTATTTTTAGGAAATGGCGAAAAACAGCCTGTTCATCATCTTCCCAAATTAAAATATTTTGAAGGAATGAAAATGATGAACGATATGATGAAAATGAATGGCGACATGAATGATATGGGCATGAATATGTCGCTGAATAAAATGGACATGAATGCCGTAATGTATCCTGAAATTTCCGGAGAAGAAGAATCTGAAAAAACAGAAGATCATTCGATGCATATGGAAGGTATGGAAATGTCAAATGATTCTACGAGTACTTCTGAAATTGTAACATTGAATTACGGAATGCTGAAATCTCCAACCAAAACAACATTACCAAAAGATGCTCCGGTAAAAGAATTACGCTTTGAATTATCCGGAAATATGAATCGTTATGTTTGGAGTTTAGATAATAAGGTAGTTTCTGAAACGGATAAAATTTTAATTAAAAAAGGAGAAATCGTTCGTATTACTTTGTACAACGGTTCTATGATGCGTCATCCAATGCATTTACACGGACATGATTTTAGGGTTTTAAACGAACATGGCGATTATTCTCCGCTAAAAAATGTTCTGGATATTATGCCAATGGAAACCGATACGATAGAATTTGCTGCTAATGCTGATGGTGACTGGTTTTTTCACTGTCATATCTTATATCATATGATGGCCGGAATGGGACGCATTTTTAGTTACGAAAATTCGGCACCAAATCCGTTGATTCATCATCCCGAAATGGCTTTTAAAATGCTAAAAATGGATGATCGCATGTTTCATTTAATGGCCGAAAATGATTTTGCCACAAACGGAAATGATGGAGAAGCGATGTACAGCAACACACGTTGGAGCATAGGCACGGAATGGCGATTGGGATACAACGACAAACATGGTTATGAAACCGAAACACATATTGGCCGTTACATTGGCAAAATGCAATGGTTTATGCCTTTCATTGGTTTTGACTGGCGATATCGAAAAATGGGAATGGATGAGCAGGAACAAAATCTTTTTGGACAAAAAAATACTAAAGATAATCGATCAGTTTTTAGCATCGGAGCCGAATATACTTTACCAATGCTTGTAAAAGCGCAGGTCGAAATGTATACGGATGGAAATGTGAGAATTCAGTTTGAACGAAAAGATATTCCGCTTTCGAGACGTTTGCGAATGAATTTAATGTGGAATACAGATAAAGAATATATGGCGGGTTTGAAATATATCGTTGCCAGAAATTTTGGAATTACAACGCATTATGACAGCGATATGGGAATTGGCTTTGGGCTTAATTTGAATTATTAAAAAGAAATGTGTAGTCCCCTGCGGGACATTTTTTACGGACACTATTTTATTTTTCTACCGATATTATACTCCTAACGGAGTATTCATTAGAAATCTATTAACAATCTGATACAAATTAAGATATTGGTAAAAACTATTTCATTTATTTTTCTACCGATATTTAAAATTGTCCCGTAGGGACTATATTAACATCTCCATATTTATCTATTAACTTATCATTGACAATTTCCAAAACTAAATCCCATTATATTTGAACCAACATCTTCAATCAAAAAACGAAAAATATTAACAATTAAATTACACAAAAAATGCAAAAATTATTTACCGTTTTAACTATTGCTTTATTTACAATTGGATTACAAGCTCAGGATACTACGCCTGCTAAAAAAGAAAAAGCGAAGAAAGAATCTTGCTGTAAAAAAACAGAAGATAAAAAAGACAAAAAATGCTGCGCTAAAAAATAATCGCGGCACGAATTGAATTTAAAAAGCCTCAAATATTTGAGGCCTTTTTTATGATATTTTTTTCCGCCACGAATTCACAAATTAATTTATAAAAATTCGTGAATTCGTGGCGGAAAAACTATTTTACTGTTGCCACATTTCCTGTTCTGGTAAGTACTCCCCAGCTTTGACTTTCGCCTTTTATGGCTCTCCTTAAAGCTCTGAATAAAATTACATACATTAATTGTCTGTACACAAATCGCTGTGGAATCAGCCATATTAGTTTCGTTAGTTTTTCTTTTTCAAAAATAAACGCAATTACACTCACCAACATATCTACCAGCATAAATGCTATGTAATAAATCATTATTTTATGAAGACTGTCCGGATCATTATAATTCCAGAATAAACTTAAAATAAGAACCAAATCGGCTAAAGGCGCAAAGATTGGCAATACAATCTGAAAGAGAAGGATATTGGGCAGTGCAACCATTCCTAAACCTTTATATCTCGGATTAAAACACGCATCTCTGTTTTTCCAAAAAGCCTGCATAATACCATAACTCCAGCGAAAACGCTGTTTCATAAATTCTTTTAAGCTTTCGGGAGCTTCTGTAACTGCAATTGCCTCTGTACAATTTGTAATATGATAACCGCTTTTCAAAATTCTAATAGTCAGATCGCAGTCTTCTGCAAGTGTATCGGTTGTAAAACCTCCTGCTTTTTCTATTGCTTCTTTTCTAAATGCACCAATTGCTCCGGGAACAACCGTAATTCCATTGATTAAATCAAAAGCTCTTCTGTCAAAATTTTGTGCTGTTGTGTATTCAATACTCTGCCATTTGGTAAGAATTGTATTTTCATTACCAACTTTTACATTTCCTGCGACAGCTCCAATTTCTTCATTATTTTTCAATTGAACTGTAAATCTTTTCATCAATTGCGAAATGGCATCGGTTTTTAATTGTGTATCGGCATCAATACAAACAACATAATCGTTTTGGGTTAATTTTATTCCGTAGTTTAAGGCAGATGCTTTTCCACCGTTTAGTTTTGTATGTATTTTTACTTTCGGATTATTGGCGAAAGCTTCATTAATCATGGCAAAAGTTTTGTCTTTAGATCCATCATCAACAAAAACAATATCAAAATCCGGATAATCCTGATTTAATAAGTTTTCGATGGTTTTTACAGCATTTATTTCTTCATTATAGGCCGGAACAATAATGCTGACTTTTGGAAAATTCCCTTCAAAAGATTTATAAACAGGCGGATATTTATGATCTTTCCATTTTTTTATAAAAGCCATAATCGCCATTAATGTAATTCTCAAAAAGCCAAGAAAAATAGCAACCCAAAATGTCGCGGTAATAAATTGTCCAAACCAATATCCAAAATCAAAAATTACATTATCAACCGTTATAAAAGGTCCTTCTGCTTTTGGCATAATTTCATCTTTGGTTTTGCCAAGCAAATGATAAACGGTTGTAAACTCTACATTTTTGCTTTTGAAATATTTAATAATTCTAGGCAAAGCGTCGACTGTCGCCTGTCTGTTTCCTCCGGCATCGTGTAGTAAAATAATTCCCTTATCAGGATTTGCTTCATATTGCTGTACAGTTCTAATGTAAACCGAATCGGCACTAACGCCTTTTTCCCAATCATTAGGATCAATACTTTCGCCCACACTATAATAATTTTGTGCTTTGCTTAATGCAATTGGTTTTAGTTCGGCTTCTGTTGTTGGTTCGGCATCAGCATTATAAGGCGCTCTAAAGAGTACGGTACTTTTTCCGGTTATGGCTTCGATTAATAATCGTGTCGTTTCCATTTCTTTCGCGGCACGTTCCGGACTTACCAATGCAATATTTGGATGCGTAAAAGTATGATTTCCTATTTCATGTCCTTCTTTATAAATTCTTTGCAATATTGGAATATTATTTTCTGCCTGAATACCAATAACAAAAAATACAGCCGGAACTTTTTCTTTTTTTAAAATATCTAAAATCTCCGGTGTATAAACAGGATCCGGACCATCATCGAAGGTTAAAATGACTTGTTTCTTTACATTTCCAAATTTACTTATGACATATTTGGTTGGTAATTCTACATATTTCTGTTCTGTAATCGTAGTTTCGTCTTTGTTTATTTCCAGTTCTATTTTTCCCGGTGCCGGACTTGCAATAACATTTAATACTTCGCCGTCTCCAATATAAGCAGGACTTTCGATTCGTGTGTTTACACTTTTCATGACATTAAAATCAAAAGGTTTTTTCGCAAGACTTTCGTTTGTTAAGCTTCGATGGTAAAAACTCCACAAACGCTGATCTTCGCTGCCCAAACGCCACAAAGCAGTTCCTGCCAAACCATATTCGTCACTGAATCTTATTGTGTTAAAATTTGTTGCTGCATCTTCAAAATTTACAATATGTTTTTTGCCATTACTATCTTTATAGCTAAATGAGTTACTGTAGCTGTCGTTATCAAATTTTATAAACGCATTATATTGCTTTGCAATGGCAATTGCGTGATCGTAAGTTACAGTTTCTCCTTCTTGCTTTTCCTGCCAATCGTAGCCATAACCTGCAAAACAAAGTATAATTTTATCTGATGAAATTTCCTTGGCTGTTTTATCTACGATTCTTTCTATCCATTTCTGGCTGCTTATATCTCCGGGAATACTTCCGGCATAATGCTGATCATAGGCCATAAGGAACATATAATCATTGTATTTTGCTAATTCTTTTGTATTAAAATCATCGTCGCCCGTCATTATATCCTGCGAAACAAGATATCCAAGCGGATGCAGTTTTTCGTATAATTCTTTTTGAAAAGCAATTATAGGTTCATCGCCATTTTCCTTAAACTCTTCAAAGTCAACATTTATTCCTTGTAAATCATATTTCTTTAAGTTTTTTACGATATCATTTATGAGTCTTTGTTTTTTGTTTTTGTCATGAAGAATTCTATGAATAAGATCGCCATCAAATTCGCCTTCGCCTAAAGATTCGTTTATATTATTGATTAATGGAAGGATTTTTACTTTCCCTTTTTTCATCACTTTTAATGCTAACGTATCAATATCAGTTTTCAGTAAATCGGTTTTGGGATCAATAAAAAACCATTCCGGAACTACCATATTGAGCTTGTCGATATTTTTTTCAAGCGAAAATAAACTCTGCGGATCCCAATCGACATAAAATGCAGCACGGACTTCTTCGGTGGTTTTAGGTACAGCCGGTATTTTTTTCAGTTTATCTATTTTTGTTTTTTCTCTTAAGAAATAATCAAACCCTTTAAATTGTTTGAGGTCTTTATCGCTTAATTTATTGGGAACAACAGGATTGTCTAAATTATGTCCGGTTCGACTATGAACAGCTAAAAGCGGAAGCGGCGGTTTTAATCCTTTCTTTAAAGTGATAAAGAAAATTGGCACCATTAAAATAAGAAGAAACAAAATAAGCCGGCTCGACCATTGAAAAGTTTTCCAGCGCTTTTGGGTAACGGTCTGAAATATTTGTTTTTTATCATCCATACAATCTTACTTTTAGGCAAACTTTATTAGAAAGATAAATCGAAAAGTTAATTTCAAATCTTTAAAACCTCAACATTCTAATAAAATTCATTCTTAAATGAAATATTTATCTTACAAATATAATTCAATTTGAATATAAATTTATTATTATTAAATGAAGTTTGAATTAAAGAATTAAGCTCTTGGAATTAAAATTATAGAATAAATTTACGAAAGAAAAGGTTTGAAAAACCAATCAAACATAAACAAAAACAATTGAAAAACAATACATTAAGAATAAACAAAAAAAAAAAGACCTCAATAAATTGAGGTCTTTTCTATATCTAAATCTTCCAGCCAACTTTATCAGAGTTCTTCGGCCAGAGTTCTTAATTATTTTAAAAAGAGATTATTTCAATCTAACACTCCATTCAAAATCCATTTCAGAAACCTGAACTCCTTCTTCGTTTGTTCCGATAGATTTCATCCAGAAAGTCTGTCCTTCACCTGTTTCGATTGTATTTTTTATAGCATCGGCAATTAAGTGACCGTCGTTGCAGACAAAAGTAATTCTTCCGGTTGCTTTTTTAGTAAAGTTTCCTTTGTTATTGGCAACCAGCATTGAAATCTTTTTTCCGCTCTGCTGAATCTGCGAAATAACCAAAGCTCCTGTTGTTAATTCTGCCGCCATTGCCTGAACCGCAAAATACATTGAGTTAAAAGGGTTTTGGTTTATCCAGCGATGCTTTACCGTTACGACACATTTGTCCTGGTCGATGGCTTTTACACGCACACCACAGAAGTATGCCGACGGTAATTTGAAAAGTACAAATTTGTTAAGTTTTGATACAGATATTGCCATTTGATATATTTTTTATGTAAAAATACAAAAAAACTATGCATGCACAATAAATTGACACTACTTTATAAAAACTTCAACAAAACCCATACTTCACAATGATTTACAGTTAATTAAACTTTTTATTTTAATTTTAAATTTGTTAATTTTTTGTTAATATTTGGTACTATGCAAAACAAGATACTGTTTTTTAGACATATATTTGCATAAGAAATTACTATATGCTTTTAATCAATCAATCAAAACCACTCATCATGGAAAAATCATCAGAAAAGAATACTTCGGCATTCACACATTTAAGTACATTAAGTCAATACATTATTCCGTTTGGGAATTATATTTTCCCAATTGTAATTTGGTCAAGCTACAAAGACAAATCAGAATTTGTAGATCATCACGGGAAACAAGCTTTGAACTTTCAATTGAGTTTATTGCTTTACACATTAATCTTAGCTTTAATCGCTATTCCGATTTTTGTTACGGTTTTTTTACAAAACCTTCCAATCGAAGCTGTTTTTAATGACAATGAAGATTTCTACATCAGAAATTTCAATTTTGAAGGAAACATTGGGCTTTTAAGTATTGGGGCTACGGCAGTAGTACTTTTTGGACTTTTAAAATTTGTTGAATTCTTTTTAGTGATTTATGCTTCTATAAAAGCTTCAAACGGAGAATTATACAAATATCCAATGACGATTTCTTTTATAAAGTAACACTTCAACTTCGCTTAGTGTATCCCAAAAAGATTAAAGGTTATAGAAAACAATCACAATCAATCATCAATCAATATCATCAATCAAAAAACGAATTGTTCAATCTAAAAAAAACAAAATGAAATTATGAACATTGAAAACACAAAAGCACAGATGCGCAAAGGTGTTCTTGAGTTTTGCATCTTATCAGTTCTAAAAGAAAAAGACGCATATACATCTGAAATATTAGACACTTTAAAAAACGCGAAATTACTAGTTGTTGAAGGAACTGTTTATCCGCTTTTAACTAGATTGAAAAACGACGGTTTATTAAACTATCGATGGGAAGAGTCTACATCCGGACCACCAAGAAAATATTATGGATTAACCGAAATAGGTCAAACATTTTTAAACGAACTAAGCGGTACATGGACAGAATTGTCTGACGCTGTAAAACTAATCACCAATCAAAATCAATAAGTCATGAACAAAACAGTAAATATTAACTTAGGCGGTATGTTTTTTCACATCGATGAAGATGCATATTTAAAATTGTCACGCTATTTTGACGCTATAAAACGATCACTTAACAACTCATCTGGACAAGATGAAATTATTAAAGATATCGAAATGCGTGTTTCTGAATTATTAACAGAAAAACAAAAAAGCGAGAAACATGTTGTAGGACTGAAAGACGTTGACGAAGTGATTGCAGTTATGGGTCAGCCTGAAGATTACAGAATCGAAGACGAGGAAAACACTAATAAGTCTTTTAATAATTATAGCGGAAGAAGCCACAAAAAATTATACCGTGATAAAGAAAACGGAATGATTGGCGGTGTTGCAACTGGTTTGGCTCATTATTTTGGAATCGAAGCTGTATGGGTTAAAATCGTATTCTTGATATTCGTTTTCGCAGGTTTCGGAACCGGAATTTTAGCTTATTTCGTTCTTTGGATTGTAACTCCTGAGGCTGTTACAACTTCTGAAAAACTTGAAATGACAGGAGAACCGGTTACAATTTCGAACATCGAAAAAAAAGTTCGTGAAGAAATAGATTCATTGTCTGAAAAATTTAAAAATGCAGATTATGACAAAATGGGAAACCAGGTAAAGTCGGGAGCTGAGAGAATAAGTAGTTCATTTGGAGACTTTATTATGACGGTTTTTAAAATCTTCGCTAAATTTTTAGGAGTGGTTTTAATTATAGCAGGAATCTCAACTTTGATTATGCTGTTAATTGGGGTTTTTACTTTAGGAACTAATGTTTTTGTTGAGTTTCCTTGGCAGCATTTAATCGAAGCAGGAAACTTTACTGAATACCCAATCTGGTCATTTGGTTTACTAATGCTTTTTGCAGTTGGAATTCCGTTCTTTTTCTTAACGCTTTTAGGGTTTAAATTGTTATCTCCAAATTTAAAATCAATTGGTAACATTACTAAATATACTTTGTTAGCTATATGGATTATCGCAATTGCAATCGCAATTAGTTTTGGAATTAAACAAGCAACAGAAGTTTCAAGAGAAAATAAAGTAGTTGAAAAGAAAACAATTGCCATTACACCAAAAGACACTTTGTACATAAAATTCAGATACAGTGATTATTATGCTAAAGACATCTATCGTCATGGAATGCAATTTGCGCAGGATTCAGCTGGAAATGATGTAATTTACTCAACTGATGTTCGTTTACATGTTTTACACACAGATCAAGCTTCTCCTTATATACAGGTAGAAAAAATGGCCAGAGGAAATTCATTCACAAGTGCTAAAAAAAGAGCAGAAAAAATAAATTTTAAATACCAGATTAACGGAAATCATTTAATTTTGGATAATTATTTTCTGACAGATGTTAAAAACAAACTTAGAGGCCAGGAAGTAGATGTGTTCTTATATTTACCAGAAGGACAATTATTTAAACCAGATGCGTCTATTCAGGAATATGATGACTCTGATGATAATTACTTCAACTTACATTTCAGCGGTAACTACGCTTATAAAGTAGAAGGTTCTAAAATTAAATGTTTGAACTGCCCTGCAGATGAAATGCACAACGAAGATCATGATGGAGATTATGATGAGGATTATAATGAAGAAAGCCATATTGAAAAAGATACTGTAAACGAAGTTTCGATTAAAGTAAACGGAAAAGAAATTCTAAACGGTAAAAAAACTAACGGAAAACTAACCACTGATAAAAACGGAGTTATAATTAAAATTAACTAAGCCATGATCAAAATAATCATTCATATTACGAAATTTATTATTGCCACTATTACTGCATTACTATTTGCTTCATGCAACTTTAACATGAACACTATTGAAGGAAGCGGCAATGTAACAACCGAGAAAAGAATTGTTCAGGGAGATTTTAAAAACATCGAAGTAAGCAATGCTATAGATTTAGTTGTAGAACAATCAGACTCAGTAGATATTACAGTTGAAGCTGATGATAATCTGCAAAAAGAAATTATTACAAAAGTTGAAAACGGAACTTTGATTATTGAATGCAAATTCTCTTCATTCCGCAATATCACTCAGAAAAAGGTAACGGTAAAAATGCCTAAAATTGGCAAAATCGAAGCTTCGAGTGCAGCAAGTGTTTTAAGTAAAAATACAATTCAGGGTGAAAGTATTGAGCTTGAAACTTCAAGTGCCGCATCGATGAATGTAGATGTAGAGTCTGATAATATTTCTTGTAATTCAAGCAGCGGAAGCTCAATTGGCATTAAAGGAAAAGCTTTAAAAGTACAGACTTCAGCTTCAAGCGGATCTTCTATCGACGCAGGTAAATTACAGGCTAACGATATTGATGCCGAAGCTTCAAGCGGATCTGTAATAAGTGTTCATCCAATTTTGAGTTTAAAAGCTCAGGCTAGCAGCGGCGGAAACATTAACTATAATAATGTTCCTAAAACTATCGAAAAGAGTGCAAGCTCAGGAGGAAGTGTAAGTCAGAGCTAATATTTTTTAGTGTTAAATATAAAAGAAATCATTCATCTAAAGTGGATGATTTTTTTATATTTGTCAAAATCAAATCTAGAATTAATGAAAAAAAATACTGCCCTATTCCTGCTGCTTTTGGTTACTACATTAACCTTTGCTCAAAAAAGAGAAAAAGTAAAAGGGTCAAAAGTTGTAACTACATCAGTTAAAGAAGTTGGAAGTTTCGATGCACTTGAAGTGGATGACAATTTGGAAGTTTACCTTGAAAAAGGCGAAAAAAACGAAATTAAAATTGAAGCTGATGATAATCTTCATGAGATTATCGCAATGGATTTAAGAGAAAAAACACTTCGTTTATACACTGCAAAAGAAAGTACAATTTTCAAAAAACTTGCTGTAAAAGTTACCTACACAGGTACTTTAAATAAAGTTATTTCTAAAAATGATTCAAAAGTTTATGCTATTCAGGAAGTACAGCTGGATGATATTACTTTCAACAGCCTTGATTACTCAAGACTGTATTTGAATGTAAACTCAAAAAAGTTCAGTTTAATTGCTGATGATAAATCAAAAACAGAATTAAACTTAAAAGCTGACGACGGAAATTTACAATTGAGCAAAAATGCATCAATTAAAACTTTGGTTTCTGCCATTAAATTCAAATGTGATTTGTACCAAAAAGCAAGCGCTGCGATTGAAGGAATTGCAGAAAAAGCTACCATTCGTTTAGATAATAATTCGGTTTTTACCGGAACAAAATTTACTCTTAAAGACGCTAACGTAACAGCAGAAAGTAATTCTGTTGGAAGTATTTTAGCCGAAACCACTGTTTCTATTGCAGTTAGCGATAAAGCCGAATTATCTTTATTTGGAAACCCAAAAATCGAATTAACACGCTTTTCTGAAGAAGCTAAATTGATTAAGAAGATAAAATAGGTTTCAGGTTTTCTTTGTTTCAGGTTTCAAGTTGAAATTAGAAACGTTAATCATAAAAAAATAAAATCCCGTTCCAAAAAATTTAGAACGGGATTTTTTATTACTGTTTTACAGATATAGGCAAACTTGAAACAAAGAAAAACCTGAAACCTGAAACTAAAAAACTTATTCTTTAGAAGCTAAATAACGTTCAGCATCAAGAGCAGCCATACAGCCTGTACCAGCAGCAGTAATTGCCTGACGGTAAACATGATCTGCAGCATCTCCAGCTACGAAAACACCATCAACATTTGTTTTAGATGTTCCCGGAGTATTAATGATATATCCAGTTTCGTCAAGAGTAATATAATCTTTGAAGATATCAGTATTTGGTTTGTGCCCAATTGCCACGAAAAATCCTGTTGCAGGAATTTCGATTGTTTCTCCTGTAGTTTTGTTCAATGCTTTAATAGCATGTACTACATTATTATCACCCAGAACTTCTAAAGTATCGTGATTCATTAAAATCTCGATATTTTCTGTTTTACGAACACGCTCTTCCATAATTTTAGAAGCTCTGAATTTATCGCTTCTTACCAGCATGGTAACTTTTTTACAAAGTTTAGATAGGTAATGTGCTTCTTCACAAGCAGAATCTCCAGCTCCTACAATTACTACTTCCTGATTTCTGTAGAAGAAACCGTCGCAAACTGCACAGGCAGAAACTCCTCCACCCATATTTAAATAGTGTTGTTCTGATGGTAATCCTAAATATTTAGCCGATGCTCCTGTAGAAATAATTACTGTTTCGCAGTGCAGTTCGATTGAATCATTAATCCAAACTTTATGAATATCTCCTGAGAAATCAACTTTTGTAGCCCATCCGTCACGGATATCAGCACCAAAACGTTTTGCTTGTTCCTGCAGCTGAACCATCATTTCTGGTCCTGTAACACCATCAACATAACCCGGAAAATTTTCTACTTCATTAGTTGTGGTTAACTGACCTCCTGGCTGCATACCTTGATATAAAACCGGATTCATGTTTGCTCTGGCTGCATAAATTGCTGCAGTATAACCTGCAGGGCCAGAACCTATAATAAGGCATTTAATTTTTTCGATTGTATCTGACATAATGTGTATTGTTTTTTTGTGATGCAAATGTAAACTTTATTATAAAAAATAACGCCTAAAATAAATCTGAAATAGCTATCTCAAAATAAGTTTTATTTATTTTCAATTTTTCCTTTTGTAAACAAAATTTATTACTATATTTGCATCCGCTTTCGGGCAGTATACTAATACATCTTCGGGGTGTAGCGTAGCCCGGTTATCGCGCCTGCTTTGGGAGCAGGAGGCCGCAGGTTCGAATCCTGCCACCCCGACAAAAGCCGAACAGAAATGTTCGGCTTTTTTATTGTCTTTAATTTATTATTTATGTTTTTCGTTTACATTCTTTATAGCATTACAAAAAAAAAGTTTTATATAGGTCAAACAAATGATATCAACGACAGACTTAAAAGACATAATAGCGGGCAGTCATTATCTACAAAGAATGGCATTCCATGGAAAATTATATATACGATTCAACTAAATTCAAGATCTGAAGCAGTAACTTTAGAAAACAAAATAAAAAAACGAGGTGCAAAAAGATATCTTCAAGATATAAGTTTTGATTGTCAATTGTAGCGAAGAACGGTTATAGCGTCCCGCCTTAAAGCGGGAAGGCCGCAGGTTCGAATCCTGCCACCCCGACCAGAAGACCTTCAAAGGCATTCAAAACCCCTTAAATCGTATGATTTAAGGGGTTTTTCTTTTTATTCAACTCCAAAATATTCAAGTTATATCAAAGAAAATGGGACCTATTCGGCTACCATTTTCTTTTTTTACCTTGCAGGTCCCAAAAATCATTTTAATGCTTTAAAAATCAGTCAATTGTGGTGAAATTTTAACATTTTATGCTTCTCGAATTAAGCAGTTTTTCAAAATAAAACCCAGCTTTCTTAAGACCCATTTAATGTGCAATTGATATGAAACATTAAATTTTTGAGATATGAAAACAGCAGGAATTACATTCGGAGTACTCTTTTACCTAAAGACCCAAAAAACCACGATCCAAGGTTCGGCTCCTATCTGTGCCCGAGTAACGGTAAATGGAAGACGGACTGAGATTTCAGTCAAGCGTTCCGTTAAGGCAACCGAATGGGATGAAAGAAAAGGCATGGCTAAGGGAAACCGCAAAGAAATTACTGAACTCAACATTTTTCTTAACCAGTTCAAGGCAAAAATCATAAATACCTATCAGCAGATGCTACTGAATGATGATGCTATAGACGGCCCTGCGATACGCGACCGGGTAATGGGCACGGACAGCAAATCTCCAACTCTAATGGCACTGATGGAATATCATAATGAACAGCAGATGCATAAACTTGCTCCGGGAACCATGAAGAATTACCATACCACCCAGCGGTATATAAAAACATTCTTGAGGGAAAAACTCTACAGAAACGATATTGCCCTTTCGCAGCTTAAGCACAAATTTATTCTGGATTTTGAACGTTATCTATTTAATTATGTTCCAAAGGACCACCAGAAGCCACTTAATAACAACGGCATCATGAAGCATATCGAAAGGCTACGAAAAATGATAAATATGGCTGTCAAGCTGGATTGGCTTGCTAAAGATCCTTTTGCCAGCTTCAAAAAACATTTTGACAAAGTAGAACGGCATTCATTGAATGGTAAAGAACTTGCATCGCTGATAGATAAAGAATTTACTATCGAAAGGCTGAGAAATGTTCGGGATATGTTTCTGTTCAGCTGTTATACAGGTCTTTCTTATATTGAACTCGCTGAACTAACCCCAAGCAAGATTGTTACAGGTATAGACGGTGGTCTATGGATATCTACATGCAGAGCAAAAACAGACACAGGAGTAAATGTACCTTTACTTCCTCAGGCGACAGATTTAATGGAAAAATACCGTGATGATCCACGGGCACTGAATAACGGCACGGTATTTCCAGTAATTTCAAACCAGCGAATGAACGGATATCTTAAAGAGATCGCTGATATTAGTGGTATAACTAAAACACTAACCTTTCATATTGCTCGACATACTTTTGCAACGACCGTTACTCTTAGTAACGGCGTACCAATTGAGAGTGTATCTAAAATGCTGGGACATACAAGCATTCGCACCACTCAAATCTATGCTAAGGTGGTTGAACAAAAACTCAGCGAGGATATGTGCAAGCTTAAACAGCGGATGTCTAATCTTTTATTAGATGATTGAAAGCTTTCGAATTTTTACAAAGGCAGTCTGAAATTAATGACTGCCTTTTTTTTATTGGTTTAATCTAATTTGATTTGGAGAAGATTTTTTTAAGCTTTGATTATGTAAAATCTACTTTTGTATTAACAACTTCTTTAACAGAAAAAAAGAGCAAAAGCCTGCCAAATAGAACACATTTGTTCTCCCTAATGCTACAATACTTTTATTTTGTATGCTCTGAAGCCAATAACCTTATTGTAATGACAGAGTAATGTAAATATGAGTATTATGAATGTAGATCTTATTACAAGAGATGACCTTGAAAAGTTTAAAAAAGAATTACTGGAAGAGATCAAGCGATATCAACAATACCCTCGCAAAAAAGGCGAGGAAACCCGCGTATGGCTTAAAAGTTATGAGGTGCGTAAACTTCTAAATATTTCGGCTGGAACGCTTCAGAATCTTAGATTAAACGGCACTCTGCCCTACAATAAAATTGGCGGGCTTATGTATTACCGCTATGACGATATCCAAAAACTGATGGATGGTAAGTAATATAAAGTAAATTGAGATTTTGATTTACATTATTCCAATAATTTTACAAAATCTTTTCTTGTGATTCTTTAGAGCCACTTATAAATGCATTCAATACTCATAATTTAGTTTAAAAATTATAAACTATTACTGCTAACCGAAACAGACTTTCAATTACTTCCTGTCCCTCCGATTCTGATACTGTTTCAAAACCTCTACAGCTTCTTAATTCTTCAATAGTTAATTTTTCAGCTTTTTGTTTCTGATCGCAAAAATTGCTTTCTTTTTGTTCGAGTCTTATATCCCGACTTTCAGCCTGTGGCTTTTTCAGAGTTCTATCTGCCATCATTCTCCTTTTAATAATTTATTTACTATCTTTCACCTCCTGCAGTAAACTGCAAAAGATCATTTTCAAGATCTTTACTATTTACACATCATTACTTATTTTAATTAATAAAAAATGCATGCTTAAAGTCATTTCAATAATAGTGTCACTGGTACTCTTTATCTTTTAAAACCCTAATCTTCAAAATAAAAAAGTCAGGCTAACACTTTATGATTGTATAGATTAAAGCTGTGACAGTATATAGCCATTCATCTGATAAACAGCAATTAATAAAATCTTACCGATGTATCTTATCAATTCTTTATATAGGGTACGCTAAAAATCATGTTTCATACATTGTATATGAATCAACACTAGCATAAATATGCTATTCTTAGAATTTCCCTGTCATATCAATACTTTTTTTTATATGCTTTTCTTCAAATTCCTCTGTGAGCTGTATTATCTTTTTAGATAAAACAGCCAATTCTATTGTCTGCTTTTCGAGTTTGTACAGATATGCCGAAGCTTTCTTTTCGGAAAATTTGTGGTATAAAAGCTTTACGGCCTGATTGTAATTTATCCCGACAGCTCTAAACTGGCTGTAAAGAGAGGTCAGGCGCATATAGTAGTCCATTGCGGCTTTATCGATCCTGACTATTTTAACTCCCTTCTGAAATACGCAGGCGGTAATAAAATGCGCCATTACGTGCATTCCTGACGTTTCAAAAAGAGTTAGGAAACGGGCATTTTCTTCTGCAGTAAGGCTGATGGAATATCGGTGAACGGCAGGATCTGTTTTGGAAGGCCTGCCTCCTTTGTGCGGGTTATTTTTCTTTTCATTTTCCATGGCTTCAGTTTAATGGTATTGCTTAAGCCCAATATATCTTATAACTGACAGTTAAAACCGGATTTGGAATTATGTGGAATTATTTGGAAGCATTTGGCGTACTACCTCTAAATACGGTCTTTAATCTTAATAATTGGACATCCTCAGCCAAATAAAGCCACCGGCAGACACTCTTAAGAAGCAGACAGTTTTCAGAATTAAATTTTCCGAAAACATAATATTATGCTCTACAAAGAAACTGTTACTCCCAAGATGTGGGAACTGCTCCAAATGCTTATGAAAGATGAAAAACTGAAGGATTTTAATCTTGTAGGAGGAACTGCATTAAGCCTGATGATAGGACATCGGTTAAGTGTGGATTTAGACCTGTTCTCTACACAAGATTTTAATGTTCAGACTATGCTTGCTCATTTAAGCAGTAAGCATCCTGTCACAATCAGGGATTTATTTGACAATACAATGCTTTTAAATATTGGTCAGGTCAAGGTAGACATTCTAGCCCATAAATATCCATGGCAGGAGCCTATTCAAACCGAAGAGGGAATCAGACTTGCGTCTTTACGCGATATAGGTGCTATGAAACTGCATGCTATTTTTCAAAATGGCACAAGAATAAAAGATTTTGTGGATATGTATTTTCTTTTGGAACATCATCCACTTAGAACCTACTTGGATGCATACCAGAATAAATACAATGGTAATCCCGCACTCGCTTCTCATTCATTACTCCATCATGAAAATATAGACATGGAAGAAAAAGTCAAACTGCTCAAAGGAAAGCAAACCAATTGGAACAAAATGACCCAGCGTCTTAAAAAAGCAGTTTTCAATCCTTCTTTTAATTTTTCCGAGCCAAAAAATCAAGTCCCTCCACCCAATAAAAGACGCGGATTTAGGAGATAAAATTTGAATAAGAAGCTTAAAAATCGTACTTTTACTATATGGCAGCAGTTAAAAAAAATAATGGCGTTCCAAATTTGGATCGGGTCTTTTTTTGGGATTTCGATATAGATGCTATGGACTTTAAGAAAGCCTACAAAACTATTATCGCACGTATCATAGAGCGTGGAGGGCAGTATGAAATGGATGAGATAGTACGCTTTTATGGTCATGAAAAAGTTATAAAAGCTATTCGTGATGAAATCTATTTCCTTCCCAATTATGCCATTGACCGTGCTTTAAAATTCTTTCCCGAACTCAAAAAGGAAGAAATGTACTGCTATATCAACCGAAAGGATAAACCATATCATTGGATTTAATCCTGCCTCTAAATTTACCAAACACGAGATTCTTTTTACTTGATATTTTTTAAACAGAAATAAAAAAAAGAAACCGAAGGTATGACGGGAAGCCTCAGCCTGTCCAAAAGACTACGGCATAATGTTTTGCTCGTTCCTCTCAAAACACCCTTCGGGACTTATTCCGTTTCCTTTTGGCCTGTCTGCATCCCGTCCTATGAAATAGCTTTCTTTTTCTTTTTTCTATTTTTCTTTTTCTTTGAAAAAATATTTTTATCCTTACTAATTTCCAGCCTATAATGAGGCTATAAATTATCTTAAATTTATTTTATCAAATTCTTCGATGGTTTTGTAGCCTAAAAATGAATGTCTTCTCTTTTTGTTATACCAATTTTCAATGTATTCCTGTACCTCAGCTCTCATCTGTTTTCTCGGAAGAAGTTTGTTGCGATTAATCAATTCCCTTTTAAAAGACCCGAAAAAGCTTTCTGACACAGAATTATCATTATGATTTTGTTTACGGCTCATACTGCGTGTTACACACTTATAAGATTCTAATTTGCTGGTGAAAATTTTGTTGGCGTATTGAACACCTCTATCAGAATGGAAGATTAAATTTTTAGTAATTTTTCTGTTTGCAGCTGCCATATTCCATGCAGGTAAAATTGTTGCTTTAGTGCTCATTTTGGTGCTTAGACTCCATCCTATGATTTTCCTGTCAAATAAATCCATAACAATAGTAAGATATAAAAAGCCTTTGGTTGTCTGTATATATGTAATGTCTGAAACCCAAGCCACAGCAGGCTCACTAACCCGGAATTCTCGATTTAAAACATTTGGGACTACATAGTTATTATGATATGAGTCAGTTGTCACTTTATAATTTCTTTTAGCTATACTGCGCAAACCCAGCATTCTCATATAAAATTTTACTGAAGAGCTTTTTATTTTAAATCCTCTGCTTTGAAGTTCCCTTGTAATTTTAGTGCCTCCATAGCTTTTTTCAAATTCATAAAATATGGATGCAATTTCTTGTTTTAATAAAATTACTCTAGCCTCTGTATCTGTAATCTCCTGCTTTTTTCTTCTATAATATGTCGTTTCCGATACTTCTAACACGGCACATATTTTTCGAATCGAATATTGTGATTTATTGTTTTCAATGAACTGTTTAGTCATTATTTTTCCCTGCGAAACATATCTGGTTCCTTTTTTTAAAATTTCCAGCGTAATTTTTGAATCTTTGATTTTTTTTTCCAGACTGGTAATGACGGCTTGTTCAGGGGTCATTCTTGGATGGCCGCATCCGCAGAAACTGCCTGTTCCATATTTTTCAAAGTCTTGTCTCCATTTGTACAGGTAATCAGGGACTATTCCCATCTCTCTTGCAAAACCTGCAATCTGCCCTTTTCCCCGCTCATAACTTAACTTGACTGCATTCTCTTTGAAAGTACGTTCATAGTGTCTCATAGCTTGAAGTTTTATAATTTATCGCACAATATTTCTTTATTCTTAATTTTCTTTAAGATATTCAGATATTTTCCCTGCCATCTGTTCTGTAGTTAAAAGCACATTTAAATCGGCCAGTTTAGATTTAAGGGAAGCAAAATAGCTTTCGCACACAGAATTGTCAGAATGATTTCCTTTTCGATTCATGCTTCGTCTAATGAACTTATAGGAGTTTAATTTACGGGTAAACAGCTTGTTTGCGTATTGAGCTGACCTGTCAGAATGAAATAGCAGACCTGCTTTTGTTTTCCTGTTTTTAACGGCCATTGCCCAAGCTGGCATTGCGGTTTCTCCGACCGTCAATCCATTGCTCAAGCTCCAGCCTATAATTTTCCTGTCAAACAAATCCATAATAATAGTTAAAAACAAAAGTCCTTCCGTCGTTTGGATGCGGCTTATTCCTGAAATCCAAGTTTTCGAAGGTTCTTCAACCGTGAATTGCTGATCTAAAATATTAGGAAAAATATAAGGATTATAACGCGAAACATTTTTGGCCTTATAAGTTCCTCTCAGCCTGCTGACCAGACCCAGTTCTTTCATATGACTGCAAACCTGCCGTGCCGAAATCGTAAATCCCCGGCTTCGTAATTCTGCAGCAATTCTCCTGCTGCCATATATTTTTTTGTATTCAAAAAAGATCGAAGTTATTTCTTTCTTTAATAAATTTGTTCTGCTTTCTGTCGGAGAAAGCACCTGACTTTTCCATCTGATATATGCATTTCTGCTGACTCCAAAAACTTTGCATATTTTTTTGAGTGTATACTTTTCTACATTATTTTCAATAAAATGATAAGTCATCAGCCTGCCTTGAGAAACATATTGATGCCCATTTTTAAAAATCTCAATTTTCAGCAATGATTCTTTAAGCTCGATTTTTAGTTTTCGTTGTTTTTCAGAAAATAGTTTTTCTTCGGGAGTAAGTCTCGACTTTCCAGTTCCGCAAAAACTTGCCTCTCCATATTTAAGAAACTCTCTTCGCCATCTGCTTATATGCGATGGCTCTATCCCGAGTTCTCTTGAAGCTTTTCTCACGCCCAATTCTGACCCCAACTGAATTGCTTTCACTTTGAAATTTCTATCGTAAGTTTTACATTTCATTTCTTAATTTCAGATACTATTCTCACGTGAATTTAAGAATTATAACTTACACATATACAGATAATAAAAGATAATCACACTGCTCAGGAAATTATACCTTAATATTAAATCGACTTACTCGGTTATATTTAATATTAAAGCAGGAACCTGGGTACATTGTTATCATTAATTTTTCTAAAATTTAGTGATGAATTTCTGAACAGCCGCAGATCTGCGTACATAATCACAGGCTTGATTTCATGACTGCGTGCAGGCTTGCAGGCTTGCAGGCATGAATGCAAACCTGCATACATGCACACCTGCCTGCATGGTTACATGAAGACATGAATGCATGAACACTCGAAGACATCTCTGCATGCATATATAAGTCAATTTTCACCATATCTTCGGCTTTATTTTAAAACCTTCGGTATTTTTAGTCTGTATTGTATAGTCCATTATTGCCTGCATTTATAATAAATTTTTAAATCTGACAACAAAAAAAGGGCATCAAGCCCTTTCCATTAAAACCCATTCTAAAAAATGTTGTCGCCAGACAACTGCAAGTTGTGTTTTGAGATGCTTGAAATGAATTCAGCATCTCAAAACAACTTGCCCTGCGGGGCTGGAAAACGCCTCCGAAGTCGGCGTTTTTTTTAAATTAATAACGGAAAAATCAGTCCGCACTGCTTTTTTTATTCTGCTTTAGATATTTCCTGTGGAGGATGTCCAGCAGATCACCCTCTTCCAGAGGAATCAGCATTTCTATTATCCTCAGCAGGCTGTAAACGTATCTTTCCACATGCCTCGGACTGTTATTGGCACCAACTTCCATTCCGTCTAATGCCAGCATTCCTGCTTTGAGCAGATCCATAATCATACAGAACAGATCTGAATATCCTTGAACATTTATTTCCAGATTGTGTATATCGTTCCGCATTTTTGATGCAGGCTTGAGCATTACAAAATAATGCTCCGGATTTTCTACCAGATTATTCAATTTGACTTTATTTTTTTTCATAACAATATATTTATTAGTTAATCGGATATCTCATAATGAAGTGATCAGCATTCTGCATTCTCTTTAGAACCTTTATTTTTTTTTATTTTTTCAATGCCTCTTTCATTGATAAGCTCTCCTGCATCCAGCAGTTTTATCAGGTGGATATATGGAGTGGTTATATCAGAGTCGGGATCTGAACCGAAAGGAGATAACGAAAGCTCCGTGATTTCGCTCAAGAAGAATTCAAACTCCTGCAGTGTTTTCTCTTCAAATGCATTTTGAATCGCCCGATAAGGATTGTCGTATTCTTCTTTGGTCAGGGAAGAGAGATGAAATACCGTTTCAGAACGGGTTGATTCTTTCACTTTCCATTTTTTGCTTTTATCCAGCATCCAGTAGCAGATCCTGACAAACGAACACACAGCAGTATAAAAAACAAAAACGTTGCAGGGAGTTTCCTGCTTGTATACTTTACCCTTATAACAGTGGAGAACCGCTTGGGTTAGGTTCTGTTTATAATAATCAAGATGGGCAAAATCAAGAGCCTCTTCCAATGCGCTGAATGGGTTTCCCGTTTTAAAGCCTGCCCAGAATCTTGTTTCGAAAGATATTTTATTCTTTTTCATAATTCCAGAGATTATCCGTTATCATTTTCCTTATTGATCTCCAAATAAAGCTTGTGCAGTTTATCAAGCCCTTCGGATTCAGAGCATGGCAGGAGCTGTAATGCAATTTCCAAAACGCTTGTAAGATGGAAAGCGGAATCCTCAATCTGGCTGGAGTTTTCCAGATCGGAATTCTCAAGCGTGTGGAGGGCTATTTTCAGAAGATCCTGTACAGTAAATATAAGATTGATGTAGCCTGTGAATTTTAGGCTTGCATAATAAGCGCCTTCTTTGTCTTTCTGCGGGGTCAAGGTTCTAAAAAAGAAACTATCTTTCAGCTCTTTGATAAATTCATCCCCTGTTTTGGTTTCATTTGTTTCCATAAGTTCTGCTATTTTATTTTCTCAGGCTCTTCCTTTTCGGCTTTCTCCAGCCTGTCAAGTTCATCTTGAGTCAGAATATCAGCCTGCTTTCTAAATTTCCCGCATCTTTCTTCCATAAGCTGGTAATAGAGATAATCAACATCGTTAGCCTTGGCGAAACGCAGTACATGGGACTGCTGTTTAAGCAGATTAAACATTGCTCTGTCTTCCTTGCTCTGGCGAGGAAAGAAATCTGCAGTAATGCTGGAAAAGTATTCGCAGAGGCTGAACAGATGCTCCATCGCAAAATGGCTTGGGGTGTAGCCTGTAAAAACACGGATCATGGAAAGGCAGGTCTGCTCCACTATCTGATGAAGGGAAAACATTTTCACCTCATCCGAACTTGAAGCATCATCATCATTGTAAACCCAGTCCCAGATTGTAGCGGTGATATTTCTCCTGCTTGATGCATAATTTGATGCAAGTTTTAAATTTCGTTTTGGGGTTTCGCTGATGTTTAAAAACGGAGGATTGTTAACATCCTTAAATAAAAGCTCTGCATCCTGCATGATCTGCCAGAAGAAAAACTGCTGGTCTTGCCCTAAGTTTTTAAGGCTCTGTACATGGTGCAAAAGAATAGTTGTAGTTAAAGTTCCTTTAGTTTTTGTTTTAATCTTATCGCTTATGTCATTGCTTGCATTCTCTATAGTTTCCGATACAAAAACCAAAAGGTACAAATGGAGATGTTTTTTTTGCATCCCATAGTCGGAATAAACCTTTCTGCTTGAGTTGTAAGCCGTATCATCACTTCCAAAACAGTAAACCGCTGATGTCTTGATGTGCTCTGTAATTGCTTCAATTACCTCTTTTTGCGTTGAAATTTCAATTGCTTTCATAATTTTACCTTTTTTAATTAATACTTGTGTGAAAAATTGTATTTTTGTTTAATACACAGCCAAGTAAGTGATTAGTCGTACTGTACCGTATCAATTTGTGTTGTACCGTACAGCGTTATTTCTATATCATACAGCAGACTTACTTTTTTATTCTTAATTAATATCTTTGAGCTATGAGTACATCAACAAAACCAAATCACATGGGGCGCAAAATCAGCCGTATCCGTGAACTGAAAGACATGAAACAGGAAGCACTGGCACAGGCTATGGGAACAAACCAGCAGGCGATTTCTATTATGGAAAACAGCGAAACTATCGAGGAAGACAAATTAAAAGAAGTAGCCAAAGCATTGGGTGTAAGCGTGGAAGCAATCAAGAATTTTTCAGAAGAAGGTGTGTTCAACTATTTCAATAACTTTTACGATAATAGTCAAGGAACTGTAGGTAATTACCACTGCACATTTAATCCATTAGACAAACTAATGGAATCCGTAGAAGAGAATAGAAAGCTTTACGAAAGATTATTAAAATCCGAGCAGGATAAAATTGAGTATTTGGAGAAATTACTGAAAGCAAAATAATGCTTTTATAAAAGATATATTAATTCCAAAAAGAGACTTTCTAGTCTCTTTTTTGTTGCCACTATTACCGTAATTATATTTAAAATATTAGATGTTGTAGCTATTCAAATTTATACACATCGAAAACCTAACTAATTTTAATTAGTTTTTGTAAACTATTAAACCATAACACCAAAAGTTTATTACATTAGTGCCTTCTTAAGAACTATTAATCCCTAATCTTAATAACAATTATTTCAAATGTCAGAAGAACAGAAAAAACTATTGGAGCAACAGCTTTGGAATATAGCGAATACTTTACGAGGAAAGATGAATGCGGATGAATTTAGGGATTATATACTAGGATTTATATTCTATAAATATTTGGCGGAAAAAATGGAAATTTTTGCTAATTCAATTTTAGAACAAGATAACATTCAATTCAGAAATATTGATGAAAATACACCCGAAGGTCAAGAATTTATTGAAGCGATCAAAGAAGAATCTCTTGAAAACTTAGGTTATTTTTTGAAACCATCTGAACTATTTAGCGAAATTGCAAAAAGAGGAAATAGTGGCACTAATAATTTCATCTTAGCAGATTTACAAAAAATCCTGACCAATATTCAGCTGAGTACAATGGGAACTCAAAGTGAAGAAGATTTTGAAGATCTTTTTTCAGACATGGACTTAAATAGTAATAACTTAGGTAGGACTGCTGAAGCAAGAAATACAATCATAGTAAAAGTTTTGGTGCATCTTGACGAGATTGATTTTAAATTGGAGCATACTGAACTAGATGTATTAGGTGATGCTTACGAGTATCTAATTGGTCAGTTTGCCAGCGGTGCAGGTAAAAAGGCAGGAGAATTTTATACACCGCAAGAGGTTTCTAAAATTCTGGCAAAAATTGTTACAACAGGTAAAAATAGATTAAAATCAGTATATGATCCAACCTGTGGTTCTGGATCACTATTGTTGCGTGTAGCGCGAGAGGTAAAAGATGTCAATAATTTTTACGGGCAGGAAATGAATCGAACCACCTACAATCTTGCCCGCATGAATATGATACTCCACGGGGTACATTATCTTAAATTCGACATAAAGCAAGAGGACACTTTAGAACACCCCCAGCATTTGAATGATATGCCATTCGAAGCCATTGTGGCAAATCCACCATTTTCTGCAAATTGGAGTGCAAATCCTTTATTTCTTAATGATGATCGTTTCAGCCAATATGGTAAGTTAGCTCCTGCAAGTAAAGCTGATTTTGCTTTCGTGCAACATATGATTTATCATTTAGCAGAAAATGGCACGATGGCAATTGTATTGCCACACGGAGTTTTGTTTCGTGGTGCTGCAGAATTACACATTCGTAAATATCTCATTGAACAAAAGAATTATTTGGATGCAGTAATTGGATTACCTGCCAATATTTTCTATGGCACGAGCATTCCAACATGTATTTTGGTCTTCAAAAAATGCCGAGAAACACCTGATGATATTTTATTTATAGATGCCAGCAAAGAATTCGAAAAGGTTAAAAATCAAAATATGTTGCGAGACAATCATATCACTAAGATTGTAGAAACATATCGTAATAGAACTGTAATTGAAAAGTATAGTCATTTGGCTAGTTTAAAAGAAGTCGCTGACAATGATTTTAATCTAAATATTCCTCGCTATGTAGATACATTCGAAGAGCAAGAAGAAATTGATATCCAAAAAGTAATGATTGAAATTAAAGAACTTGAAGCCAAAAGAGCCAATCTCGATAAGGAAATAGACATTTATTTTAAAGAACTAGGACTAGTTTTTTAATTTCTTAAATCCTTAATGTTTTTAATAACAAACAATAAATAATTGAGATGGCGAATAAAAAATTAAAAGTAGGTAACGTTCCTAATTTGAGATTTCCGGGGTTTGAAGGGGAATGGGAAGTGACCGAATTGAGTGAACTAGGAGATTTTTTGGGAGGAGGAACTCCTTCATCGTGGAATGAAGATTTTTGGAGAGGGAGTATTCCTTGGGTTTCTTCTTCTGACCTGTCAGAGAGCGATATACGTTCTGTAAATATTTCAAGATTCGTAACCGAAGATGCGATTAGTAATTCAGCAACAAAACTGTGTCAAAGTCCTGTTATATTAGTAGTTTCAAGAGTTGGGGTAGGTAAAGTTGCATACTCAGAAAAGGTTTTATGCACAAGCCAAGATTTTTTGAATATTATAAATTTCAAGTGTAATGGAATCTTTCTATCTTATTTACTTTCGATAGAAATGAAAAAGGCTATATCTACTGTACAAGGGACATCAATTAAAGGAATTTCTTCTGCAGAAATAAAATCGAAGAGATTATCTATTCCACAAAAAGATGAACAACAAAAAGTAGCATCATTTATATCACTTATAGATGAAAGAATCGAAACCCAAAACAAAATAATTAAGGAGCTAAACGTATTAAAAACTACTATTACCAAAAGAATATTCTCAAGGCAATTGAGATTTAAAGATCAAGATGGTAATGATTTCCCAGAATGGAAAAATATGAAATTGGGAGATATTGGTGAAGTAAAAATGTGTAGAAGAATTTTTAATGATGAAACATCATTAACTGGTGAAATTCCATTTTTTAAAATTGGTTCATTTGGAAAAGTGGCTGACGCATTCATATCCCAAGAATTATATTTAGATTACAGAAACAGATATTCTTTTCCTAAAAAAGGAGATATTTTAATATCCGCAGCTGGTACAATTGGGAGGATAGTTGTTTATAAGGGAGAAGACGCTTATTATCAAGATTCAAACATTGTATGGATTGATAATAACAATACGATAGTCATAAATGAATTTTTATATTATATTTTGCAAATTGTTAAATATAATACAGAAGGTGGCACTATTCAGCGTTTGTACAATAACATTTTAAAATCTACAAAGTTTGATTGTCCCACGCTACCAGAACAGCAAAAAATCACTAATTTCCTTTCATCTATCGACTCAAAAATTGATATTGAGAATAAACTATTACAAAAATTAGAAGAACAGAAAAAGTTTTTGTTGCATCAAATGTTTGTCTAGAAATTTATACAAACATTTGGTGCAATAGGTATTTCTTCTGCTTTTCAAACTGTACTAAAATTGCTTTTTCAGCTTCAATCTTTTTGTCAATTTTGGATAAAAATGAAGTTATTTGTTTTTGCTCATTTATTGAAGGAATCTCTATTTTAATTTTTTCTATAGTAGATTTTGATAAACTCGGCACACCTGATGCTTCATTGTATTCCAGCCAGTTAATTGTTTGAAAAAGATAAAATATAAATTTAGGAATGCACGATTGAAATGAATGTGTGTAAAATAAAGTATCTACAGTCCAAATTGGACCTTCGTGATACATTGGTTTATCAATTGTACCTTTTCTTCCAATACAAACTGTTTCTCCATCATAAAGAAAATCATCAACTAAGGTCATAAAGCCCCCAGTTCCAAAAACAGGAACTTGACCAGATGGTAAATGTTTGTAATCTTTACCATTACCGATTTTTAAAATATCACCAATCTTTACTTCTCTCCATTCAGAAAAATCATTACCATCTTCATCTTTAAACCTTATTTTTTGTTTGAATATTTGATTGCAACAATTTTGGATTAAGGTTTCTAATTGTTCAATTATTTTGTTTTGGGTTTGAATTCGAAAGTCAATTAGTGATAAAAAAATCGTTATTTTCTGTTGTTCTAAAATATTTGGAAAAGTAATTTCAATATTTGATAAACGTCCAGCATTTATACTTAAAACCTTAGAACCTTGTGCTTCTTTTTGTATCTTTAATCTAACAGTATTTGATTTAAATAAATAACCATTAAATCCCTTCTGAAAATAATTTGCTTTTGGTCTTGCTAAAAGTGTATGCAATCCAGAAAGTAATTTTTCATTATTCAATTTTAGAATTTCAATACTTTTTCCAACATCATTTAAATCTTCCGAAGCATCTGCAAATATAATATCTCCTTCTCTGCAATAATTTTCATCAGCAATTCTTACAAGATTTATATCTTCATTGATAAAAGGAACAACTTCCTTAGTAATATTAAATAAAGTCTGGAATTTGGTATGAATATCTCCGTAATGAATATTCTTTACAATTCCTGCTTCGTAATTTAAAATCTCACGAGAAAAGGAATTAGTAACTTTGAAGCTCATAACATCCCCCAACTTCTTAGTTTTCCATTCTTCAGTAAACCCCGGAAATCTCAAATTAGGAACCTTAGTGTAATAAAATCCTCAATTCTTTATTTCTTTCCTTTGGATTTCATAAAAATAAATAATAATGAATGATCAAAAACAAATTTTAGATGTAATCGACCTATGGAAAAAAAACAAAAAACAATACGTAAAAAAATCAAGTTTTTCAGCTTATACACTCTTAATAGAAAATCATATACTGCCAATATTTGGCACTAAATATTCTATTGAAGAAGCAGAAGTGCAGGAATTTGTATTTCAGAAATTGGATTCAGGTTTAAGCCAAAAAACAATCAAGGATATTTTGATTGTTCTGAAAATGATACTAAAATATGGCGCTAAGCACAAATGGGTCAATTATACTCCATTTGAGATACAGTTTCCAACAGAACGAGAAAAACATACAATTGAAGTTTTAAACCGTTCAGATCAGAAAAAAATCATGAATTATATACAAGATCATTTTACATTTCGAAATTTAGGAGTTTATATTTGCTTAAGCTCTGGAATGCGTATAGGAGAAGTTTGTGCCCTAACTTGGGAAGATTTAGATACAGAGAAGGGTGTTATCAGTGTTAACAGAACCATTCAGCGCATTTATATGATAGAAGACGGAAAAAGAAAAACGGAACTCATTTTAGACACTCCAAAAACAAAAAATTCCATTCGTGAAATTCCTATAAGCAAAGATTTATTAAGGATTCTCAAACCATTTAAGAAAATTGTTAATCCATCTTTTTTTGTTTTAACGAATGATATTAAGCCGACAGAACCTAGGACTTATCGTAGTTATTACAAAAACTTAATGGAACATTTGAAAATGCCAGATTTAAAATTTCATGGACTCAGGCATAGTTTTGCTACCCGATGTATTGAAAGTAATTGCGACTACAAAACTGTTAGTGTTCTTTTGGGGCATTCTAATATTAGTACAACCTTGAATCTCTATGTTCACCCAAATATGGAGCAGAAAAAGAAAGCAATCGAACAAATGTTTAAAACTTTGAAGTAAACTTTTATATTATGAATTAGGAGAAATGAAAGAAACCTCTTTATTTTGTTAAATTTGCGATATTAAAGCTAATTTAAATAACTCCTAATTCATAATTATTTTGAGCAAACAGTCTGAACAAATCTTAGAGGAACAACTTATAATTCAATTACAAAAATTAGGATATAAATATAAGACTATTGCAAATGAAAGAGAACTGCTGGAAAACTTAAAAACGCAACTAGAGAAGCACAATAACATTCAATTTAGTGAGGCTGAATTTGAAAAAGTAATGAATATCATTACCAAAGGTTCAGTATTTGAAAAAGCCAAAATATTACGTGAAACGAAACATCATATTTTAAGAGATAATGGAGAAAATCTTTATTTTGAATTTCTTAACGTAGAGCATTGGTGTCAAAATGAATACCAGGT
This sequence comes from Flavobacterium sp., assembly GCF_039595935.1. Classification (NCBI taxonomy): domain Bacteria; kingdom Pseudomonadati; phylum Bacteroidota; class Flavobacteriia; order Flavobacteriales; family Flavobacteriaceae; genus Flavobacterium; species Flavobacterium sp. Next base: position 217,138 of record NZ_JBCNKR010000005.1, read on the forward strand.
TACCAATCAGATTACCCAGGAAGGTAAATACGAAAATCGTTATGATGTTACTTTGCTAATTAATGGGCTTCCATTAGTACAAATAGAACTGAAACGTAGAGGTTTGGAGATGAAGGAGGCTTTCAACCAAATAAGTCGTTATCAGAAGCATAGTCTTGGAGCAGGAAAAGGACTATTTCATTTTGTGCAACTATTCATAATCAGTAATGGGGTAAATACAAAGTATTTCAGCAATTTTGGCACGCATAAACAAGAATATCTACAAACTTTCCATTGGACAGACGAGAACAATAATCCTCTCAATAACATTCTTAATGGTTTTACTGATACCTTCTTAGAGCCTTGTCATATAAGTAAAATGATATGTAAATACATTGTACTTAACGAAACTGATAAAAAACTAATGGTTCTTCGCCCATATCAGTACTATGCTGTGGAAAGTATTATAAAGAGAGTAACGGAAAATGAAATATTAAATGACTACAATGTTGAGAAAAATGGATATATCTGGCATACTACAGGAAGTGGAAAAACCTTAACAAGTTTCAAAGCTAGCCAAATATTATCAAAAATAACTGCTATTAAAAAAGTAGTTTTTGTAGTAGATAGAAAGGATTTGGATTATCAAACCAATAAGGAATATGATAGTTTTAGTAAAGGCTCAGTAAGCTCAGCAACTAATACGGATGATCTTATAAAGAAATTCAATGATCCAAATGTAAAAATTATTGTTACGACCATTCAAAAGCTTAATAATGCCATTTCGGTTAGAAATTTAACTAAAATGAAAGCTCTTAAAAATGAAAGAATGGTTTTTATTTTTGACGAATGTCATCGTTCACAATTTGGCGATACACACCAAAACATTGTTAGCTATTTTGAAAATATTCAATTATTTGGCTTTACGGGTACACCCATCTTGGCAGAAAATGCTAATGGAGAAAAAACCACAGCCAGTTTATTTGGGAAATGCCTTCACAAATATGTAATTACTGATGCCATCAGAGATGAAAATGTTTTGCGATTCTCAATTGAATATATTCAAACTTTCAAGAAAAAAGATAATATAATTGACTTGAAGGTTGAAAAAATTAATGAAACAGAAGTTTTTGAAGCTCCTGAACGGAAAGAAGCAATTGTTGATTATATAATTCAGCACCACGATCAGAAAACACAATCCAAAAAATTCTGTGCGATGATGTGCGTCCAAGATATTGATGCCATTATTGAGTACTATGAAATTTTTAAACGTAAGAGGTTGAATGGTGAGCACAATTTAAAAATATCTACAATTTTTAGTTATGCTCAAAACGAAGAAGAGATAGAGGATCAATTGGCTAGTCGATTGAATATAGCTGCAGATCCACAAGCGGAATATGGATTAAAACCACATCGTAGAGAATTATTGGAAGTCTATGTACAGGATTTTAATGAATTATTCGGAATGGCAGAGAACATTAAGGATACCGAAGGCTTTTACAATTATTATAATGCAGTTGCTAGAAAATCAAAACATCCTAAACATGAAACCGATATTTTATTAGTAGCAAATATGTTTTTAACAGGTTATGATAGTAAAAATCTGAATACATTATATGTCGATAAAAATCTCCAATACCATGGACTTATTCAAGCTTTTAGCCGTACAAATCGTACACTAGACAAAAATAAGACACAGGGTAACATTGTATGTTTTAGAAATTTAAAAGATAAAACAGATGAAGCAATTGCATTATTTAGTAACAAGGAAGCAATTGATGAAATCATCGTCGAACCTTATGAAGTTTATACTGAAAAATTCAACGAGGTAACTAAAAAATTGCTTGAAATTGCTCCTAAAATTGATGCTGTCGATGATTTGTATTCAGAAGAAGATAAATTACAGTTCATTTTAACATTCAGAGCACTTATACGCTTACACAAAAAAATGAGCCATTATTCCGAATTTACTTGGAATGATTTGGAAATAGAGGAACAGCTATTTGCAGATTACACCAGTAAGTATTTGGATTTAAAAGATAAGCTAAGCAGTAGCTCTCCAATAGAAAAAACATCGATTTTAAATGACATCGATTTTGAACTGGAGCTGATTAGACGTGATACAATAAATGTTAACTACATTATTCAACTATTAATTAAATTTAAATTAAAGCACAGCTCAAAAGATAAAGAAAATATTGAAAAAGAAATCTCGAACTTATTGAACACAGAAGTTTCATTAAGAAGTAAGAGAGAACTGATTGAGAAATTTATTCAAGAAAGCTTACCGCACATTTCGGATACAGATATTATACCAGAAGAATTTGAAAAATTCTGGAATGAAGAACAAGATAAAGCGCTAAAAGATTTAGTAAAAACGGAAAATCTTTCTGATGAAAAAACGGAAAAATTGATAGAAAATTATCTTTTTACTGAGCGAGAACCTTTAAGGAAAGAAATTTTAGACCTTCGCATAGATGGAAGACCTAGCGTTTTAAAATCTAAGGAAGTGGGTGACAGAATATTGAATAAAATTTTAGATTTCGTAGATACTTTTGTTAATGGCATATCTGGACTTTAAAGTGCTCATGATATAACTTATATTTAATAGTACAGAACAAATATTTGATAAAACACTTTACTTATTTTAATTTGATTAAATATTTGTTCACTTTACGGTAAACCATAATCATATCATTTTTTTGTGTAGTATTGTAGATAAAATATTATATAGACAAATTATTTATCCTTTTTCTCAATAAATTGCAGTAATTGTATTTAATGTGTAGATGTATTTGTAAAATTGTATAAGGTCTCATAACCAATGATTAGTTCAAGCAAAATTATATTAAAAAATAACGTCGAATTACACTTAATTAATTTTGATGGTTATGATAGTAGCTATAAAAAATTATTAGATGAATATCTTGCTTTTATATGTGAGGGCACAAGTGATAAAACAAAATTAAAGCGGGTTAAAGAAATAGTTAGTCGGTACCTGAAAGGTAAAATTGGAGATCCTACTAAAATCGTGGGATGGCTAGCTGAATTGTTTTGTCATATATATCTAAATCAGAAAAAATATAAACCTGCATTTCTATTTTTAAATTTAGAAGAGCAAAACTCTATGAAAAAAGGATTTGATGGTTTTTATATAAAAGAAATAAATATTTTATCTATGAATCTAAGTCAACCTTACCTTCTGAGAATGATAAATTTCATTATGATAGTTTAAAAGTTGCATTTAATGATATAAAAGCAAAAATAGGCGGTAAGAAACTAAATAAGCACGGCGACCCTATTGATCCTTGGTCAAATGCAATACATCACTTTAAAAACTCCCAGTATAAGTGGGTCTAAACCAATTCTCAAACAATTAGATGAATTAAAAGATAGATTTTTTTGATAATGATTTCCTCAATATTGAAGATTGTAATATTATACCAAGCTCTACGATTTATTTAGAAGATAAATACGTAGAAATAAGCAAGAAGGAATTGAAAGAAATCATCAGTGAAAATATTAATTATTTCGAAGCAAAAGAGCTTATCCTTCTTTGTATCAATAAAAGGACTTTTAATTATATTCAAGACTATCTAAATGAGTAAGGAAATAAATGAAAATACGTTGGAACGGGGAACCAATATGCCCTCATTGCGGAAGTCAACGAGAAAATCATTACAAAATTTTAACAAGAGGAGAAGATAAAGCAAGATATAAATGCAAGGACTGCAGATTACCTTTTAGCGTTACAATTGGTACAATTTTCGAAAAATCAACTATTCCATTAGAAAAGTGGTTTAGAGCGGTTTATTTATTCACGATAAACAAAAAAGGTATAAGTACTCGTCAATTAGAAAAAACTATAGGAGTTACACAGAAAACAGCTTGGTTCATGTTAAGTAGACTTAGAAATGCTGTTCAAAACAAAGTCGAATTTGAATTTGAGGGTATTAACAGGTGGATGAAACTTATGTTGCTGGTAAGAATAAAAATCGTAAAAAAGAAAAAAAAAAAAAAAAAAAAATGAAAATTAAACTTGTTTATTCGGACAAGAGTCCTAATTCAATTATTTCTCTAATGCTGTGTGTTTTTAGCTTTTCTTCCAGAGATGCATAATAATCATCCTCAAGCATCATATACACAAAATTACCACGATTAAGCTTAGAGGGCAAAGTATGAAGACTAGATTTCACTTCACAGTTTTCATTTTTACATTTTATCTTTTTAATTGACTCTATATCTATTAATAGAGATGTCATTTCGCAACATAATTCTGTAGTGTCGTCCACAGAATAACTATATTTTTTTGATGGTTGCATATTGTGCTTTGAATCCAATAAAACAATTTGGAAGCTTCTATTATTGAAATCCCAAAAGCCAATTATTCGCCCTAAAGCTTGTGATATTTGAAATTGAAAAAATGGGAATTCTTCTTCGTTCTTTATAATGTCTTCAGAAATCCAAGTAAAATCCGTTCTAGAATATGGAATGTTTTTTGCTGACCAATTGATCTTGTGGTATCTATTGGCATTTCTTAATCTTTGATTTTTTTCAAATTCTTGTGGATTAGCATTAGATAATTCTTTTAATTTTTCTAAAAACGACACAAACCATTTAGTGCTTGTTTCTCCCAATCCGAAGTATTCTATTTGCTTAAAATATTCAAAAGAGAACGACCATTTTTCAGAGAATGAGAATTTCCCAGTTATTGGTTTTGTTATATCTAATGGAGTTCCTACAGGTATTTTTGGTCTAGACGGCTGAAGCATATCTAAGAAAGTCTAGCAGAATAATAGCTTTTCATAACCTCTGTGTCAATATCTACTTCACATCGTTGATAAGGCCCATAACCTTCTCTTGCTTCAATCCAAGGTTTTTCATTATGCGTCATGTGTTCTAATTGAGTAGAGCTAAATTTAGCGTATGCATCTAGAACATTATCAATATGTATCTTTTCCTCACTTGTTAATGTATCAATATTTTGCATATTTAATATGTCATTGACATGCATTTCGCTGTATAAATACTTTTTATCTCTATATAGATTGTAAATCTCTCTATTAACAGGCCCATGTATCCACGCTTGAAATTCAGATTCGAACATTTTGGTTCCATTGAAAACCAAATGCCAAGCTTGTACATAATATAAAAGTTTTTGATGTTTTAAAGTATCTAAAGAATTTCCTCCTTCACTTTTCAAGCGAAAAATGATATAGTCTGAAACTTGTCTAACATTTACCATAATTTTTACTTTTAAAAATTCGCATTTAATCCGCAAAAAACAATTGAAATGATGAGGAATTAACAATATTCTAATAGGTTTTGTTAGAATATCACAAAGTCTTACTGTTATGCTTTTTTAGGTTTTTTGAATCTAGATTCAAAAAACCTAAAAAAGCATAACACGCGCAAAGCTACGGTTTTATACTGAAAAAAGCAAATTTTGTAAATAACTTCCTCTTTTTGATTGAAATATTAATCGAATTTAAATTATTTTTTAATTGAATCTTTACTGTTTTCCGTAAAGTATTTTTTTCTAATTATATATACCTATAATTGTTCCATGTTACCCTTTTTATTTATTTTTTGTATTGTAAAAATATTCGTACTTAAATACGTTATTGCTAAATCTAAACTACCACCCTGAGACTCAATAGCTTCTCGATTTAACAAGCAAATAATGTATGTGAGATACGCCGTCATGGCGTGGCTTTGCATCATTGCTTGTTTAAGGGTGTGGTAGCCCGGGATTTAGCTTGGTGTAAATGTCCACGCTTCTTTTTTCACTAAACATTTATAAATCCTAACTACCACCACAATGAAAAAGCACTACCAAAAGTACTGCATGCATTTCGCGTATGCCATTATTTCCATTTCCACATTCTTATTTTCTACACGGGCAGTTGGCCAAGAAAACAATTCTCTATCAATTACAGAAGACATCTGCAAATACATGAAGGAGAAAGATTTAAAATTTCTACGAATAATTCATGACACAATTGTGGAAACTAAAAGGCCTGTTTTATTCATGAGTAACGAACTTTTAAATGACGATGAAATCATTGGTTCATATTCCGCAATTCCAACTCAGTATCTGTATGCTCGAAGAGATGATCGTCAAGGGGATTATATTTAAGCTCAAGAAATGATAAAAATTGTTCAAAAATTGGGGTACAAGGTTTATGAGACAAATGAAACTTACTACGAGAACTACTATTACATTAAATCTAAAACTTGTAAAATAAAGCTTGACAATTAGACATACAATGAATTGAAAAAGAATCCATCTTACATTACTTCATTAGATAATTACCAGATCAAGCTAAAGTCTTTAATTTAACAAACTGTTCCACACTCAAAAATTCTCGACAAATACCTTGCTCTTTATCGTATTCAGAGAAATAAAATGTCTATTGCCAATATAAACGCTTGGAACAATGCAACTACACAAGCACAAAAACTTAATAACCAAATTGCAAAGTTAGAAGAACAATACGCTGGCAATTATTCTTTTACACCATTTGATCGCATGATGGGTTCGAGACAGCAATTTACTGATAATCTAGGAGCTTCAAAAGGAGTATTAGGAATGTGATAACATAAAACTCCTGCTCAATGAGCGGGAGTTTTTTATAATAACTTAACTTTAGACAGCATCTTTATACTTTTCTGGGTAAATTAGGTTATGCTCTCTAAAATTGACTTTCTTTAAATCATAAATACATAACTGAATTGGCGGTAATAGGTTAAGAAATTGATTTTTACCTATTTCGAACGGCATTTTTAAATTATAGGTCAAATTTTTTGCCCCAATTGACAGCTCACCAGAAACTCGTACAGAAGTGAAATGATCAATACCAACTATATTTCTCATGTAATACAGAATATCTGAAACAGTTGTGTTTTTGTGGTCATCTTCAAGATCTTGTTCTAAAACTAATTTTACCATTGAATTAAATAATGCTAAATGTTCCGGTTCCCCATGCAAATCCAAACAGTATCTAGTATCAAAATCACATTCAGCTTTCCATACCATGTAAGGAACGCGTAGTTTATACTCGCCCCACCAATGGCTTAAATCTTCAAAGGTATCCCAAAAGTAATATCCATGTCCCAACCATGCATCATCATTACTGCATAATATTGGTCCGTTTTCTTTAATTTCTTTTGGATTTCCTTTATCTTTTACTGTTTGATAAAGTACTTTTTTTGCCATTACACTACTGTTGTATTATTGCGTAATGGTTCTCCAAGTTCAACCAAATTAAATGTAGGTAGAACCAATGCAGTTATATTAGCCTGTACAGTTAATATACTAACTCCCGATCTTAAGTACGGAAATAAGATTGCAATTGCATTTGAGTAGAAATAAGGAGGGATTTCTGAAAGTGAATTTACATCTTGCAATTGAAACGTACCAATGCAATTAACCTTAATGAAGTTATCTTCTCTATCTGTTTTAGGAAAAGCAGTAAATGCCAAGTGAATATCAAATAGATTTTGGGATTCATTATACTCTCCTCTTACATCAAAATTTACATTAACATCTTTAGGCGTATCCTTTTGAAAATTAAGTTCAAATTTATTAAAAAAGTAGTTTGTTAGTTGAAACTTGGCTGGTGTAGTGCTCATGTTATTTTATTTATGATTTTGGATAAAAATAACACGTTTTAGTCTATAAAAAAACAAAACCCGAAGAAATTTCTTCGGGTTTATTATTTATAGGTTGATTTCCGTTTATTGTTACACGACCAATTTGACTTGGACTTGATCCGTATTGAATCTCTGCAAAACAGAGAAATTCATTTAATTTCGGGCCGCCTTTTGGTGCATTTTCTTTAGCTTTTTTCCAGCCTTTTAAAACTTCCTCTCTAGGAGTCTCTCGAAAATACTTCTTTAAATCTTCTAAAATATTTTCCATGACATTTCGTTTTGGTTAATAATTAACTCACAATATAGTTGCTAATCGCGACAAAAGTATACAATTGACTCAATGAACTGATATTAAAAATATTAAATTTTAAGTTTAAAACGTAATTTTTAATGATTCTAAATAATAATATCTCTGATTATATATTCCTTTTAAAATTCTTAATGCAAATTTACAACCTTAAATTCAATTATAAATGCGTATTAATACTTGTTTAACTTTGTTTTGTACCTACAATTCAATCTTAGTATAAGCTTCTCCATTTTTAATTTAGCTTTCAAATATAGCGACATATAATAATTTTTTTCAACTACTTGCAATGGCACCAAACATATATGTTTGGATTTTGAACAGGTATGTTAAGATAATAAACACTAATTTAAAATTAATATTATAATCTATAACATCTTTCATTAATTACAATTTGATGTTTAAAAATTACCACATAAATTAATTGTTTTCTTTTCTTCTTCATTAACAGTTTCGTCTTCCTTGCTGTCAATTGATTCTCTTTAACTGTTGTTTGTTGTTCTTCCTGCACAGGTTTAAAACTTTCTTGAATATGATTTGAAAGTGTTTTCATCATATTGATTATTGTTTATGTATAATTGAACAATAATCCATAGTTTGAAAACATTTCTTAGGCAAATGTACATCCCAAGTTGACGATAAAACGAATTTTTGACATTGTGTTTTCTGTTGTTTCAGTAAGTTTTAAATCCTTTTTCAAACAATAATAGCAATTCGCTATATTTGATAAACTTAAAACTAAAACTATGAAAGGATTTATTAAAATTACCGATTTACATGACCGAGAACATTATCTAAACTTAGCTTATATTTTAAAATTTGAACCAGTAGAAAATGCAAATGCAAATTCAGCTATATTTATTGTAGGCTTAGAAAAAGTAACAAAGCTTTACACTAAAACAACAGCTGAAGAAATTGCAGACATGATAGCATTAGCTAGCTAAAGAAATAGAATATATAAAAAATCGGCTCACGTAATTAGTAAGCCGATTTTTCAATTTTAAGAGTGGTATACTGGGTATATCATTATCTATTTTTATTTATTAAATATAGATTAATTTATTCAGTGATTTTAATTTCATTTATCACTTTATAAACAGGATTCACGATCCAGACCAATGATATTATTGAGTCAGTTTTTGTTCTCATAGACACTCCTTATTTAAAATTGAGTCTAGATATTCAAAACGTGCCAAAACTATTTATCCAAACCATACCCAAAAAATATAGTCCAAGTTGCCAATTTACCCAATTTATAACCTTAATAATTCACAATATGGATTATTATATGTTGTATCATAATGACATTTTTAATACTTTTACATATATTAAAGTACATTGACTCACTGCTATTAAATTGATCAAGGAAACAAAGGGCTCCAATGTATATCATTATAAATGGGACCTATTCGGCTACCCTTTTTGGAAGAGTACTTGAAAACACCAGTAAAATCAACGGATTAAGGAATAGGTAGGTCGTCCTGCCACCCCGACAAAAGTCTTTTCATTTTTGAAAAGACTTTTTTTTTTGCAATAGACTCAAAAACAAACTATTTAAAACATAGCCCGTGGTTTCAACCACGGGGACAATTATATATTACGATATTTTTCCCGTGGTTAAAACCACGGGCTATGTTTAAAAAAACCTCTAAAAATCAATTGATCATTAGAGGTTATTTTTAATATTACATTTTGTTTTATTTTTCCATACTAATATAAGCAGGATATGATTCTTTATTCGGTAAAGTAAATTCTTCATCAAACGGTTGTGTACCTTCACCATTATTGTATAATGCAACACGTTTTACACCAGTAGCCGTACTTCCTCCTGTACTATTAATAACATTTTGAATATTCCCTGAACCGGCAAAACGAGTAATACACATTTTCTCCAATTTCACATTTGGGCTGTTTGGTATTTCAAAACCATTTTTCTTATTTACATTTCCGTCAGTTCCAGTAAAAACAGCATAAGACCCCAATCCAATTGTATGGTGCTCTTTTACAGTATTAGCTACTTTGAATGCTGCATAACCATCAACTTTTCCTCCCTGACTGCTCCAGCTAGCTTGATTTGGTGCATCATATGGCGGTTCGTTTTGAAAGAAATAAGTTCTGCCGCGTTCTCCAAGCCATACAACTTCATATTCCTGAAAATGTTCAACAAACAAACCATAAAGCGTAACATCATCGCCCGTAACAATAAGTCCGTTTTTACATCTGTCTCTTACCCAGCGTGCATCTCCGCCTTTCTGCGAACCATGGTCTGCACGCCACAACCAGAAGTGATCACCGACTACATTATTGCTATTAATTTGCATAGCAGCTTGTATCTGTATATTTTTTGACTGTACTCCACCTACCCTGCAGGTAATATCTGTAAGCAGTATCGGATCTGTCGAATGATCAGCTTTTGCATCTTCGCCACCAATTCTAACCTGATAAGTAGTACTATTAAACGAATCCATAAGAAGTCCGGCAATAATAATTCCGTCTTTATCATCAGCATAAATACAACCCCAGGAATTTTTCTCTGTCGGCTCCAGCGTTACCGAAGCAATACCTGCACCAAGAAGAATAGCATCTTTTCGGTTTACTTGTATAGGTGCATTCAACGAATAATGTCCCGGAGTAAAAAAAATATTTTTCCCCGCTTTTAATGCATTATTAATTTCAATATCCGTATCCCCTTCTTTTGTAACGTACCAATTGGAAAGCAAATCCTGAACTTGTCCTTTCCCCATATCTGTTGAAGACCACGAAACTCCTAATCTATCTTTTTGCCATGCCGGAACAAAGACTTTATATTCTCCATCTTTATCTATAAAAAGAAAAGGCTTTTCTCTAATAATAGGTGTTGCAGCAACCGGAGTATTAATTTCATCTGCTTGTGGAGGATTTACACAACCTTGCCAGATCATATTATAAGAACCTCCCATAGCTCCGGAACCTGAAGGGAAAACGGCATTTCGGGTATACCATTGCTGCTGTCCGCCCCAGTTTGGTCTTGATGATGTATAATGAGCATCGGCAATAAAACCACCGCTTCCCCAAAAATTAGTATTTCCAATATCTGAAATGTATTTAGAAGTGCTTTCAATCAATATTCTTCTAGCGCTTGTAGATTGCGAAACCGTCCAGGCAAAATCTCTCATTACGGTTACATTTTCTACCGAACGCCAAAAAGTACAAGTAGCATTTGCACCGCCCGAAAGATGGGGTCTCGTAAATACCGATCCTAATTTAACATCAGCCGGTACTCTTCCTAATCCTCCTATATGAGAATAAAATCCCAATTCTATTGAGTTAGCTTCTGCTGATGATGCAGAACCAGACCCTCCAGAATCGTAAGTCTGCTCTTTTATATTTGCTTTTAAATAATAAGCCTGACGCTTTGTAGTCCATTCTCCATTCGCTCCGCCTAAACCAATAGCACTAAATTGTGAATTAATATCATTACGGGCTGTTTCAGCTTTTTCATATTTTCTATCATAGAAATACATGTTATCGCCAAAAATCTGATTTTCCAGTGAAATAATTATAGTTGTAGAATTACGGGTAATTTTATAATAGTTCTCGTATTTGTCCTTATTAGGGTTATTATCAGTAAATGTTAATTTAGAAGTAGATCCTATTGACACAAAATCAGATGCCAAACGACTGCCTCCTCTTGTAATGACATAATTTCCAGATGAGCCAAATTCCGGCCACGACAATGTTATATTATTTTTTTTCTTGTTGTAAACAATCTTGCCTTCTATCTTATTCTCTTGTTGTGTTTCATAAGATGAACTGGTCGCTGCAAAACTGCATAAAATCAGCATAAACATGAATGCCGTAAATACTGAGGTAAACTTTTTAATCATAAAAATTGTTTTGGTTTAATAGTTTTTTTAGGGTTTCTAAAATAGTAATAATCCTCAACCTATATCTTCGTTTACGGTTCCGATTTTCTTATCAAAAACTATACAAAACCTATTAAATATACCTTTTTATAGCACAAATAAACCGTTTACAGTATTCTTCATCTTTCCCTAATAGCTTTTTTTGCCCGCTAATAGAAATTCGAATATGAAAAAAATATTACTCTATATAGCTTTAGCGGTTTCCGGAACAGTTGCAGCGCAGGAAAGTTCAGTTGACACAGATTCTGAAGTTGAAAAGTGCGAGTATATTATGTACAAGAAAAATGCCCACGCTTCGTATTATCATGATAAATTCACCGGAAGAAAAACAGCGAGCGGCAGGAGATTTAACAATAATGAACTAACAGCCGCTCATAAAAAATTTCCTTTTGGCACTAAACTAAGAGTTACAAACGAAATAAATAATAAATCTATAATTGTAGAGATAACCGACAGAGGCCCCTTTATTAAAGGTAGAGAAATAGATCTAAGCAAAAGAGCTTTTATGGATATTGCTTCAAATAAAAAAAGCGGTTTAGTATATGTAACTATAGAAATTTTAAAATAAAAATATCTTCCCTTTTTCAGCTTAAATATTTTACAAAAGAAATCGACAATGAGGTTATTTTTTTAGTGTAAATTTTAAATTTATTCGCTTTTACTGAAAAACCAACAGCGAAATTCATCAAAATTTAGCCGGCAGTTTTATTCATAACTAAAATTATTTTGAGCCGAAGACCCATAAAACAACGATTAAGCAAACTTTCTTAAATGTTAACAAAATAGATTTTCAAAAACCATAAATAATTGTATTTTTACGGTTCAAAATTCAGAAAATAAATGGGCAAAATCATTGCTATTGCTAATCAAAAAGGAGGCGTTGGAAAGACTACTACATCAGTAAATCTTGCAGCCGCATTAGGTGTTTTAGAAAAAAAGTATTATTAATTGATGCTGATCCTCAAGCCAATGCTACATCTGGCCTTGGGATTGATGTAGAAACAGTTGAAACTGGAACTTATCAAATCCTCGAGCATACTGTAACACCAAAGGAAGCCATTTTACAATGTACAGCTCCAAACGTAGATGTGATACCTGCTCACATTGACCTTGTTGCTATCGAAATTGAATTGGTTGACAAAGAAAACCGTGAGTACATGCTTAAAAAAGCATTGGAAGAGGCAAAACAAGAATATGACTTTATCATTATCGACTGTGCGCCATCTTTGGGCTTATTAACACTGAACGCTTTAACAGCTTCAGACTCAGTAGTTATCCCTATTCAATGTGAATATTTTGCACTTGAAGGATTAGGAAAATTATTGAATACCATTAAAAGTATTCAAAAAATTCACAACCCTGATCTTGATATCGAAGGATTATTACTTACAATGTATGATTCAAGATTACGTTTATCTAATCAGGTGGTTGAAGAGGTTCAAAAACACTTTAACGATATGGTTTTTGAAACTGTAATTCAGCGAAATGTAAAATTAAGTGAGGCACCAAGTTTTGGAGAAAGCATTATTAATTATGATGCTACCAGCAAAGGTGCAGTTAATTACATTCATTTAGCTCAAGAAATTATAAAGAAAAACAGTAAATAGTTTTTATGACAAAAGCAATTAAAAAACAAGCCTTAGGTAGAGGATTATCAGCATTATTAAAAGATCCGGAAAACGACATTACATCAGTAGAAGACAAAAATGCTGATAAGGTTGTTGGAAATATTATTGAGCTTGAAATAAGTGCTATCGAAATAAATCCGTTTCAGCCTAGAAGCAATTTTAATGAAGAATCATTACGTGAGTTAGCCACTTCTATTAAAGAACTTGGTGTAATTCAACCTATTACTGTTCGAAAATTAGATTTTAACAAATACCAGTTAATTTCCGGAGAGCGTCGTTTACGTGCTTCAACTTTAGTTGGTTTAACTCATGTTCCTGCTTACATTCGTATTGCAAACGATAATGAGTCTCTTGTTATGGCATTGGTTGAAAATATTCAGCGTCATGACTTAGACCCTATCGAGATTGCTCTTTCGTATCAGCGTTTAATTGACGAAATTCAATTAACACAAGAACAAATGAGCGAACGTGTTGGAAAAAAACGCTCAACGATCTCTAACTATTTACGTCTTTTAAAACTAGATCCGATTATCCAGACAGGTATTCGCGATGGTTTTATCAGTATGGGTCACGGTCGTGCCATAATCAATATTGAAGATTTAGATGTTCAGACAGATATTTACCAAAAAATTGTAAGTCAGAACCTGTCTGTTCGTGAAACTGAAGCTTTAGTTAAAAATTATCACGAAGGTGTTCAGCCAAAAGCAGAAGGAAAACCAAAAACAGATTCTGCATTTGTTGTAAGAGAAACACAAAAAAATACTTTCAACGATTATTTTGGTTCGAAAGTTGATATTAAAGTTGCTGGAAACGGAAAAGGAAAAATCACAATTCCATTTAATTCTGAAGCCGACTTTAACCGAATAATAAAATTAATAAACGGATAGTGAATAAAATTGTCCCCATAGGCATATTGTTCTTTTTCATAGGAACCGTATCTCTTTTTGCCCAGGTAAAAAAAGACACGGTTTTGGTCGTTAAAGACACTGCTGCATTAGTAGAAATTGACCCGCTTAGACCAGCAAAAGCAGCTTTTTATTCCGCTATTTTACCAGGTTTAGGTCAGGCATACAACAAAAGATACTGGAAAATTCCACTTGTTTACGGAGCCATCGGAACAAGTTTGTACTTTTACATTGACAACAGCAAAAAATACCATGAATATCGTGACGCCTACAAACGAAGATTAGAAGGTTATAACGATGACAAATTCAACTATCTGGATGAAAGCCGACTTATTGCCGGTCAAAAATTCTACCAGAGAAACAGGGATTTATCTGCCTTATTTGTTGTTGGTTTTTATGTTTTAAACATTATTGACGCCAATGTTGATGCGGCTTTACTTCAATTTAACGTAAACGAAAGATTATCACTTCGACCAGAAATTTATCCAGCCGATGTAACATTTAAACCAAACGTTGGACTAACTTTTAACTATCATTTTTAAATAGTTTCTTCTATTTAAAAAAATTTACAAAATACATACAAAATGAAAATTGCGCTTTTAGGATACGGAAAAATGGGCAAAGTAATCGAAAGAATTGCTTTAGAAAGAGGTCATGAAATTGTTTTAAAAAAGGATGAATTTAATACCTACGACGGACTTTCGACTGCCGATGTTGCCATAGATTTCAGTGTTCCGTCTGCAGCAGTAAGCAATATATCTGCCTCTTTTAATGCCAATGTTCCTGTAGTTTCAGGAACAACAGGATGGTTAGAACATTATGATGAAATGATTGCGCTTTGCAATGAAAAAAAGGGAGGTTTTATTTCGAGCTCTAATTTTAGTTTAGGTGTAAATATTTTCTTTGGACTAAACGAATATTTAGCCAAAATCATGAACCAATTTGACTCTTATAAAGTTTCGATGGAAGAAATTCATCATATTCATAAACTTGATGCACCTAGCGGTACTGCCATTTCTCTGGCACAAGGAGTTATAGAAAACAGCAACTATAACGAATGGACTTTAGAGGAAGCAAAAAACAATCAAATCCATATTGAAGCGAAACGTATTGGAGAAGTTCCGGGTACACATACCGTAAATTACGATTCTCCAATTGACAGCATCGAAATTAAACACACAGCTCACAATCGCGAAGGATTTGCCCTTGGTGCTGTTATAGCAGCTGAGTGGCTTGCCGGAAAGCAAGGAATTTTCACCATGAAAGATGTATTAAACTTACAATAAAACTGAATAAGGTTTTGAATTAAACATTCAATTCTGAATTTAAAACTTAAAATACAATATTATGACACTTTACTCTTGGTTCGTATTTTTCTTAGCGGTACAAATAATTCATTTCGTTGGTACATGGAGAATGTATCAGGCAGCTGGAAGAAAAGCTTGGGAAGCCGCTATTCCTGTGTACAACTCAATTGTTTTAATGAAAATTATCAGCCGCCCAACCTGGTGGACACTGTTGCTTTTTATTCCAATTATCAACCTGATTATGTTTCCGGTTGTTTGGGTTGAAACACTTCGAACATTTGGTAAAAAATCAACTTTAGATACTCTTTTAGGAATTTTCACTCTTGGTTTTTACATCTATTATGTGAATTATACTCAAACACTTGTTCACAATGCCGATAGAAAATTAACTCCTGAAAACAAAACAGCCGATACTGTAAGCTCATTACTTTTTGCTATTATCGTAGCAACTTTAGTACACACTTATGTAATTCAGCCTTATACAATTCCAACTTCTTCGTTAGAAAAATCTTTATTAATTGGAGATTTTTTGTTTGTAAGCAAAGTAAATTATGGTCCTAGAGTTCCTATGACAACTGTTGCATTGCCGATGGTTCATGACTCTATTCCATTAACAAAAAGAAAATCATATTTAAGCTGGCCGCAATTGCCTTATTTTAGACTTCCGGCTTTTGAACAAATAAAGCGAAATGATATTGTTGTATTTAACTGGCCAGTTGACACCGTACATTATTTCTACGAACCAAAAGGAAGACCTGGTGTTATAAAACCAATTGATAAGAAATCTAACTACGTAAAAAGATGTGTTGGTATTCCTGGAGATAGTTTATCGATCGTAGACGGCTTTGTATTCATTAACGGCAAAAAATTAATTTTACCAGAAAGAGCTAAACCTCAATATTCTTATTCAGTAGCTTTAGACGGAAAAACTTCAATTGATTTTGAATCTTTGTTTAAAGAATTGGATATTACAGATCCTGCAGGTTTTAGAACTGAAAAAAGAGACACTCTTTACTTTAGAGCTTTAACAGAAGCCGGAGCTGAACGCCTTAAAAATACTCCTGGTGTTACTGCTGTAAAAAGAGAAATTGATCACGGAAATGACAACGCTATTTTTCCACATATCAACAAATGGAATCAGGATAATTTTGGTCCAATTTATATCCCACAAGCTGGTAAAACTGTTGCGCTGACAAATACATCTTTACCTTTCTACAAAGAAATCATTACCAATTACGAAGGCAATACTTTAGAATTACAAGGTTCTAAATTTATCATAAACGGTAAAGAAACTAACACTTATACCTTTAAACAAAACTACTATTGGATGATGGGAGACAACCGTCATAACTCAGAAGATAGCCGTTACTGGGGTTACGTACCAGAGAACCATATCGTAGGTAAACCTGTTTTCATCTGGATGAGCTGGGACACAAACGGAAAAGGTATCAATAAAATTCGCTGGAGCAGAGTTTTCACAACTGTTGACGGCGAAGGACAGCCTCACTCTTATTTCAAATATTTCTTAATTGTTCTTGCTCTTTATTTCGTTGGAGAATTTTTCTGGAGAAAAAGAAAACAGAACAAAGCTTAAAACGTTTATTCGTTAAACTGGTAAATCGTTTAATTGTTTCTCAAAAAGAACGATTAAACGATTTACCGATTAAACAAAACATATAATCATGAATTCCTTATTACTTCCTACTTATTTTCCGTCAATCAGCCACTTTGCAGTTATGGCTCAATCTGAAAATATCACTTTTGAGATGGAAGATAATTTCCAAAAACAGACTAACAGAAACAGAACGTATATCTATAGTCCAAACGGAATTCAGTTATTAAATATCCCTGTCAAGCATTCTAAAGCTGCCCATCAAAAGACAAAAGATATTTTGATCGAAAATGAATTTGACTGGCAGAAACAGCATTTTAAATCATTAGAAGCTGCTTATAGAAGCTCTCCTTTCTTTGAGTATTTTGAAGACGATATTGTACCTATTTTCGAAAAGAAACATACTTTTTTGATGGATCTTAATTTTGAAGTTTTAGACATTGTAACAAAATGTCTGAGAATGAAATTAGAATTTGGAAAAACAACTGAGTATTTTCATGAAGTAGAAAACATTTCTGATTTCAGACATTTGGCAAACGGCAAAAAAGACCAAAATTCATTCGAAAAATACACTCAGGTTTTTGACGATAAGCATGGTTTTATAAACAACTTAAGTGTTTTGGATTTACTTTTTAATGAAGGAAAATTTGCAATGGATTATTTAAAATCTCAGAAAATAATTTAAGTTGGGAATTATAAGTTATGAGATCTCAATTAACATTTAACGTCCAACTTATAACTCATAACTCAAAACTTTCCCCACTAAAACTGATCAATAGAAAGCCTGGTCATTATTGGGTAATGATCTGAGTTTTCAAAATCAGAAAAACTTTCAAACTGCTTTACTTTCATTTTTGTATCAGTAAAAATGTAATCGATTCGGGCCGGATAATATTTAAACTTATACGTTGCTCCAAATCCTTCTCCTGCTTCTTCAAAAGCATCTTTAAGTTTTCCTTTTATATTTCTGTAAACGTATGAAAACGGACTGTTATTCATATCCCCGCAAATAATGATTGGGTATTTACACTTTTTGATATGCTCTTTAAATATCTCTGCCTGTTCTTGCTGCTGCGTAAATCCTTTACTGATTCTGGCATAAATACGCTGTGATTTTTTTTGGTTTACATTATCAATATCATCAGAAATCTCGCTTACATCCGGAGATATTTTAATAGACTGCAAGTGCATATTATAAACACGAATAATATCTTTACCTCGTTTGATATCAGCATAAACCACATTGTTATCTGATTTCGGGAAAATGATATTTCCTTCGTCTATAATTGGAAATTTTGAAAAAATGGCCTGACCGGTTTTCACTTTTTTTCCATCAATAAAAATATAACGGTGCGGATAAACTTTCAAGTCAAGATGTGCTGAATTTGAATATTCCTGAATACATAAAATATCCGGGTCTTTATCATCAATAAATGTTTTGATATTTTCCGGGATATCATCACGGTCCAGCCACTTAAAAACATTGAAAAGACGAACATTATAGCTCATTACAGAAAAATCTCTTTCATCTTTGATATAATCTTTTGCAGAGAATTTGTAGAATTTGCTGATGAAAGTAATTCCGGTTAACAAAACCAAACCAGACAAAATAAGGCGTTTTTTAAACTGTATTGCCCAATAAATAAAGAACAACCCATTTGCAACAAAAAAAGCCGGCATAAACAGCGTAAGCACCGATAAAAGCGGAAAACTTTTAGGTGCTAAAAAAGGTAAAATATAGACACTAAATGTAAGCACAGTCAGCACTATATTCAAAAAGAACATTATTTTATTAAACCACGAAAGGTTTTTCATATTTTTTGGCTAAGGATTATTTTCCAGCTTTAAATAAAAACTCTTTTTCTTCTTTTGTCAGACAGTCATAACCAGACTGGCTGATTTTGTCTAAAATTTCATCAATCTGTTGCTGCGTTTTATCTTTCGTAACAATCTTAGATGTTGTTTTTTCAGTAGGTTTTTTATAATTCTTATGAACGGTTTTAAATGGGGTCGTTGGAGATTTTCTGAAAAGATTCGCAAAGAAATCTAATATTCGGGTAACAATACGGCTTAAATCAGTTCCGTTTTGAAGTAATTTTATGTAGGCAAATCCAAAAAATGCTCCTGCTAAATGCGAAATATGGCCACCCATATTTTCCAAACGAAACTGCATTAAATCTAAAACTAAGATTACACCTGTAATATGCCAAAGTTTAACGTTTCCAAAAAGAAATAAACGAACATTCATTAAAGGCTGATATGTGGTAGCTCCTACTAAAATCGCCATTATAGCGGCCGATGCCCCAACCATTGAAGCTGAAGTTCCTAAAACATAAAAACTTAGAGCAAAGACAATTCCTGAAAAAATCGCACCTAAAATATATAATCCTAAATATTGTTTTTGCGTAAAAAAGGTCAAAAATAAATTGCTTGCAAAGTTCAAAACCATCATATTGAACAACAAATGCAAAAATCCGAAATGAAAAAATGCATACGTTAAAAATGTCCAGGGTTTAAACATAAAAACCTGAGGGTCCGAAGACAATGCCAGCCAGTTTGGATAATCAAAACCTCCTCCAGAATAATTATAGAAAAAAATCAGCGAAATAAGAAAACAAGCAACGTTCCAATAAATAACCTGCATTGCAATGCCACCCAATTTATATTGAAGTTTTAAATCGTCAAGAATATTCATAAAGTCTTCTTTTGGTTTTTAAATTTAATTAATTAAAGTTAAAAATTAATTCCATCGATTGTTGTTAAACTGATTTTTTTTCCAGTACAACATCATTAAAAAACCAGCAACTGCACCACCAATATGTGCGAAATGCGCTATTCCTGTTCCGCCACTTCCAAATAAAGAACTTCCTTTTAAACCTAAAAATAAATCAATAGCCAGAAGTCCAGGAACAAAATATTTTGCTTTGATTGGAACCGGAATAAACAACAATGCAAGCTGAGCATTAGGAAACATAAAAGCAAAAGCCGTAAGCAAACCATAAATCGCTCCAGAAGCTCCCAAAACTGCGCTTCTATAAGCCCCAGTAAAATTATCAAATTGAGAAACAGTTAACATTTCTTTCCATTGTACAACAATTTTCCCTTCACCTAAAAGCTGTAATATATAGTTTTTTGAAAATCCATTAGCCATTAAAACATTTAAACCATCCTGAAAATAATAGTAATTTACCGCAAAATTCAGCAAAGCCGCACCCAAACCACATGAAATATAAAAAAACAAGAATTTTTTACCACCCCAAAAATGCTCAAGCATTGAACCAAATGAATATAATGCAAACATATTAAATGCAATATGCAAAAAATTAGCATGCATAAACATATGCGTAATTATCTGCCATATTCCAAAATTTGGGTTTTCTGGAAAAAACATAACTAAAAAATCATAAGAAACCGGCACTAACTGAGCACCAATAAAAAATATAATATTAATAATTAGCAGTTGTTTAACCACTGGAGTCATATTCATCATAAGGCAAACTTTTTATCTATATCTTCCACACGCATGGTAATGAAAGTAGGTTTTTGAAAAGGTGAAATATTAGGATCTTTACAGGCAAACAAACCGTTTACCAAATTATCTTGCTCTTTTTCGGTTAAATAAGATCCGGTTTTAACCGCTAAACTTTTCGCCATCGATTTGGCAATTGTATCGTTTTGACTGTAACTATTGGCAGGAATCCCGTCTTGTAAATCGCTCAATAATTGCTCGATTACAATAGAAACTTCGCTTTCTGTAATGTTTACCGGAATTCCGGAAATCACAATATGATCTGTTTTTGATTCATCAAATACAAATCCGGTTGTCTCTAAAGATGGTTTTAATTCTTCAATCAATTTCATTTCTGAAGCTGAATAAAACAAATCCAACGGAAAAAGCAACTGCTGACTCGACGCCTGATTAACTGTCATATTCAGCAAAAACTGTTCGTATAAAATACGCTGATGCGCACGCTGCTGATCTACAATTATCATTCCTGATTTAATAGGCGACACAATATATTTTTTATGAATTTGATAGGTTTTCTGGCTCGCCTGTTCTACTTCATCATCATTAAATAAAGAAGAGGCTACTTCTTCATTTTCAAATGTAAAAGGAGAACTTTCTATAGCTTCAGGATTTTCTGTATCCAAACCAACATATAAACTTTCCCAGCTCGCCGTAGGTTCTACTCTTTTAGAATAGCCTGAATAGGATGATCCGGAAAACGATGAAGCTGAAGATGAGGAAGAAGATCCTGAACTATAACTTCCTGAACCAGATCCCGATCCTGTTTTTGTATAATGCTGATTGGTTTTATCATCTGTAAACGGATTAAAAGTTCCATCAACCTGAATGGTCGGAATCTCTGCTTCAACGTCTTTATAATGATATGGTGTATCTAAATTTGAATCTCTGTCAAAATCTAAAACAGGCGCTACATTAAACTGCCCTAAGCTATGTTTTATAGAAGCTCTTAAAATAGCATACAAAGCTGACTCGTCATCAAACTTAATTTCTGTTTTTGTTGGATGAATATTAATATCAATTGTATTTGGCGGAACTTGTAGATATAAGAAATAACTTGGCTGTGAACCATCTTTTAAAAGCCCTTCGTAGGCCGCCATAACTGCATGATGCAAATAACCACTTTTAATGAAACGATCGTTTACAAAAAAGAATTGTTCTCCTCTGTTTTTCTTCGCAAATTCAGGTTTACATACAAATCCCTGAATATTTATAATTTCGGTGTCTTCATTTACCGGAACCAATTTTTCATTGGTTTTACCCGACATTATTCCAACTATACGCTGACGATAACCTGCTGATGGAAGATTGTATAATTCGCTTCCGTTATGATAAAAGCTAAAGTGGATATTCGGATGTGCTAAAGCTACACGCTGAAATTCATCCATTACATGACGAAATTCTACCGTATCTGACTTTAAGAAGTTTCGGCGTGCGGGAATATTAAAAAATAAATTTTTAACCGCAAATGAAGTTCCTTTTGGTAAAACTGCTACTTCCTGCGAAACAAACTTACTTCCTTCAATAACAATATGAGTTCCCAGTTCGTCCTGTTCCTGCTTGGTTTTCATTTCCATGTGAGCAATCGCGGCTATAGAAGCCAATGCTTCACCACGGAAACCTTTTGTAGCAAGAGAAAACAAATCTTCGGCCTGACGAATTTTTGAAGTTGCATGTCTCGCAAAGCACAAACGAGCATCTGTAACCGTCATCCCGACTCCATTATCAATAACCTGCACTAATGATTTGCCGGCGTCTTTTATAATCAATTTGATATCGGTTGCTTTTGCATCAACAGCATTTTCTAACAATTCTTTTACGACAGAAGCTGGTCTCTGAACCACTTCTCCGGCAGCAATTTGGTTAGCAACGTGATCAGGAAGTAATTGAATAATACTCGACATTGAAAATTTTAGATTGTAGATTAACGATTTAAGATTTTTGATTTGAATCTAAACCAAAAACAACAAATTTAGTGAATTTCTCTTGGGTTTTTAAATATTGGCAATCATAAAAAAAACAAAAAACCTATACCATTATGACACAGTATAGGTTTTAATATTTTTTAAAACAAATGTGTTATTCGTTCTCTATTTTAATTGGTGTTTCTTCAATTTGAAGTGCACCCGAAGTCAGTAATGGCTGATTGAACGGATGCGTAATAGAGGCCTGCTGGCGAATGTAAGCCATTTTTATTGCCGCAATCGCAGCTTCAGTTCCTTTGTTTCCGTGAGCACCGCCGCTTCTGTCGATAGACTGCTGCATATTGTTGTCTGTTAAAACACAAAAGATAACCGGAATATCGGTTTGAACATTTAAGTCTTTTATTCCCTGAGTAACGCCTTCGCAGACAAAATCAAAGTGTTTTGTTTCTCCCTGAATTACACAGCCAATAACAATAACTGCATCGACGTTTTGTGTCTGAAGCATTTTTTTTGCGCCATAAATCAATTCAAAACTTCCCGGAACATTCCAGCGAATGATTTGCTGTGCAGGAACATCACAGTCGATTAAGGCATCAAAAGCACCATTATAAAGTCCTTCTGTTATAACATCGTTCCACTCAGAAACAACAATCCCAAATCGAAAGTCTTTCGCATTTGGGATCGTGTTTTTATCGTATTCTGATAAGTTTTTATTTTCGGTAGCCATCTTTAATATTTTAGATTTTTGATTTTAGAATTTAGATTCTTAAAATACAAATCTACAATCTTAAATCTAAAGTCTAAAATTTTTTATTGTGCTAATCCAATCAAAGCATCTACAGAACCTGCTTCCGGAGTTGCATCAAAGTTATCTTTAATATCGTTTAAGTATTTTAAAGCGTCTTCTTTTTGACCTAAAGCGATTGCTGTTTTAGCCGCTTTTAATAAGAAACGAGGCGTAGTAAAATCATTTTTATTAGATTCAGCTGCTTTTACATAATAATCTAAAGCTTCTTTTTGATTATTCTTTTGAGAATAAGCATCTCCGATAGCTCCTTTTGCCAAAGCACTTAAAATTAAATCATCAGATTTGAATTCGCCTAAATATTTAATAGCGTCATCAAATTTTCCTGTATTCAAATAGGCCATACCTGCATAGTAGTTAGCCAAATTTCCAGCATCAGTTCCAGAATATTCTTCAGCAATTTTCACAAATCCAAATTTACCTTCAGATCCGTTTAATGCTAATTTATATAATGAATCACTCGCAACACCATTTACAGCTTTATCAAAATTTTGCTGTGCCACAAACATTTCGTTTGCAGCTTCGTCTTGTTTTGGGTTTTCAATAAATTTTTGGTAAGCCAAATAACCAATTGTAGCAACTGCAATACCAGCAACTAAACCAATAATGATTTTTTGATTTTTAGCAACCCAATCCTCAGTTCTTGAAGCAGTTTCATCTAATTTAGAAAAAACACCAGCTGTTGTGCTGTCTTTTTCGTCAATTACTACCTGTTGTTCTTCATTTACTTCTTTAACTTCCTTTTCTTTTGGTGCTTTATATCCTCTTTTATTGTAAGTAGCCATTTAAAATTAATTTAGTGAACGGCAAAAATAAAATTTTTCTTGAAACTGAGGCAAAAAAAATCAAAATTATCACTATTTTAAAAAAAATATTTTCAGAGAAGCTAACTGCTTTCACATCAGCATTAAAATAAATCAACTTGAAATACCTCAAAAGCCCTTTATATCGATAAAATTAGATAATTTTACGCCCTCAAATTATCTTGTTCAAAATGGTAATTTTTCTTTTTAGAGTCTCTTAAAAATGCATTTAAACAAAATTTCTTTATTCAATTACAAAAATTTCGCCGAAGCCAGTTTTGATTTCGACGTCAAGATCAATTGTTTTGTTGGTAAAAACGGAATCGGAAAAACGAATGTATTGGATGCTATTTATCATTTGGCT
Source organism: Flavobacterium sp. (assembly GCF_039595935.1). Taxonomy (NCBI): domain Bacteria; kingdom Pseudomonadati; phylum Bacteroidota; class Flavobacteriia; order Flavobacteriales; family Flavobacteriaceae; genus Flavobacterium; species Flavobacterium sp. Next base: position 241,860 of record NZ_JBCNKR010000005.1, read on the forward strand.
TACGGAAAAAGTTATTTTAATCCGCTTGCCGTTCAGAATATCAAACACGGTGAAGAGTTTTTTGTAATTGATGCTGAATTAGAAAAAAACGAAAGATCAGAGCAAATCGTCTGCAGTTTAAAAAAGGGACAAAAAAAAGTTTTAAAAAGAAATGGAAAGCCTTACGATAAATTTTCAGATCATATAGGCTTTATTCCGCTTGTAATAATTTCTCCGGCCGACCGCGATTTAATTGTTGAAGGAAGCGAAACCCGTCGTAAATTTATGGACAGTGTGATTTCGCAGTTAGATTCAACGTATCTACATCAGCTTATTCAATATCAAAAAGTAATTGTACAGCGAAATGCTCTTTTAAAATATTTTGCACTCAACCATACTTTCGACAACGATACCTTATCTATATATAATGAGCAGTTAAATGAATACGGAAAATCGATTTTCGAAAAACGAAAAGATTTTCTGGAACAGTTTATACCTATATTTAATGTACACCATCAGGCCATAACCGGTTCTGAAGAATCAGTACAATTAGTTTACGAAAGTCATTTATTCGAAAAAGATCTTTTGACACTTTTACAAGAAAACATAAATAAAGACAGAGCTTTACACTATACGACTTCGGGAATTCATAAAGACGATTTATCTTTTGAAATTGATTCACATCCAATAAAGAAATTTGGATCGCAAGGACAGCAAAAATCTTTTTTAATTGCCCTGAAACTGGCACAATTTGAGTTTTTGAAAAAACAAAGCGGTGTAAAACCTATTTTATTATTCGACGATATTTTCGATAAACTAGATGAAACCCGGGTTGCTAAAATTGTCGAAATGGTAAACAGTGAAACTTTTGGACAGCTTTTTATATCCGATACGCATCCGGAAAGAACTGAAGCGATTGTAAAATCAACACATCAAACCTATAAAATATTTAATTTGTGATTTTTGACCGACGTGAAAATTGATATAATTTGTACCAATCATAATCAGGAATCACAATCAGGAAATCATTAAATTAGCCTTAAAAATATAAAACAACTGCAATAAAAACCGATATATGCTAACGAAAGAATCATTGCAATTTTTAGACGATTTAAAAAAGAACAACAACAGAGAATGGTTTCAGGATAACAAAAAACGTTATGAAATCTTCAAAAAAGATTATCATCAATTAGTAAGTGATTTTCTTGATGTTATGAAACCTTTAGATCCTTCGCTTGAATTATTGGAAGTTAAAAACTGTACTTTTAGAATCAATCGTGATATTCGTTTTTCTAAAGACAAATCACCTTATAAAGCACATTTAGGCGTTTGGATGTCGGCTGGTGCAAAAGGCGCAAATCGTTCCGGATATTATGTTCATATCGAAAAAGGTGCGAGTTTCATTGCCGGCGGATTTTATTCTCCCGAAGCAGAAGATTTAAAGAAAGTCCGCAAAGAAATTGCTTTTTTCTATGATGATTTGCAAGAAATCCTAAACAATAAAGATTTCAAAAAAGAATTTGGAAGCTTAGATATCAATGAAAATAATTCTCTTAAAAGCATGCCGCGCGGTTATGAAAAAGACCATCCGGCAATTGAATTTTTAAAATTGAAAAGCTTCACGGCAACTCAAAAATATGATATTTCAGAAGTAACTCAGAAAGATTTCGTTTCAAAAATGAGTAAAAAACTGATTGCTCTAAAGCCTTTAAACGAATTCATAAATCGTGCTTTAGAAACTGAAGAATAAAAAAAGACAGATCGCCACGAATTCACGAATTAATACTAATCAATTTTGCCAAAATAAATTCGTGAATTCGTGGCGAAAAAATATTTTACAATGAAAAGAAAAATACTTTTTCTTGGAGAATCGTATCGCGCCGACGCCATAACATGGATGAAAGGCTTAAAAGAATTTGGCGATTTTGAGATTATCACCTGGGAGCTTCAAACCCCAAACCACCAGAGATTCAAACGCATTTTAGAATATTTCTTCGCTCCAGTTTCTATTCGAAAAACCATCAAAAAAGAAAAACCGGACATGGTTATTGCCGAAAGAACCACAAGTTATGGTTTCTTAGCTGCATTATCTGGTTCAAAAACCATTGCAATCGCACAACAAGGCCGAACCGATTTGTGGCCGGAAACTTCCGTTTTGTATCCGTTTAAAAAGTTTATTCAGAAATATGCTTTCAAAAAAGCGCATTTAATTCATGCCTGGGGACCTGTTATGGCAATTCACATGAAAGCAGCTGGTGTTGATATGAATAAAGTTTTAGTTCTGCCAAAAGGAATTGACTTATCTCTTTTTACACCTTTTACAAATAATTCTAATAAAATTGAAGCGATTGTAACTCGTTCGCTGCAGCCAGAATATCGTCATGATTCTATTTTAAAAGCATTTGCCATTTTACATCAAAAAGGAATAGATTTTTCTTTGACGATTGTTGGAGATGGGACCCGATTACAGTTTTTAAAAGATTTAGCAAAAGAACTTCAAATAGAAAATAAAGTAATTTTTACAGGAAGAATTCCGAATACTGAACTTCCTAAATTATTACAGCAATCAAATATCTATATCAGTATGCCAATAACAGAAGGCGTTTCGGCATCATTATTTGAAGCTATGGCCTGTAATTGTTATCCTGTAGTTTCTGATATTCCCGGAAATCAAAGCTGGATTACGCATCGTGAAAACGGACAATTGATTACAATAGATGATATACAAATGCTTGCAGATGAATTAATCTGGGATTTTGAAAATCCTGAATCCCGAAATCAGGCTATTATTCGAAACAGAAAATTTGTAGAAGAAAATGCTAACTATGATATTAATATGAAGGTGATTTCGGAGAAATATCATGAGTTATTGGATTTAAAATAAAACAAAACCATGTCTCAATATACTTATAAATCTTCTATTGATTTTATTACTGATTTATGTTTTGAATATATTGAAACCTATTCATTTCAACGCGGGGAAGAATTTGAAAAGAACAATCAATTAAATCTAAGTGAATATGAGACATTACAACGAAGAAAACTTAGAAAAAATGATTTAACCAGCCCTCAAGAATTAAAGCTTAACGAATTAAAAAAACTTGTAGGTTTTACTCAATATATATTAAATGAAGAAGGAGAATTTCATTTTTCGAGTAAAAAAATAAACTCGTTTAAATCTACAGATAAGGAAGCAATTAATTTAAAAAACATTCTGAAAACAGAAATCAACGAAATTCCAGATTGGATGTGTGCTCCCAAATATCGAGATGCTGTTGTATTCTATGACAAAAACAATAAAATAATTACAAGTCTAAATATTTGTTTAAGCTGCCAGTATATGGAAACAGAAATGTTTAATCATATAAATGGTGACAAATTAACTTATGATTTATTAAAACAATTCTTTATTGAGATTGGACATGATGTCGAATGACAAGCTTATTTTTAACAAAAACACATTTTAGTCAAAAGTGAACTCAAACAAATTATAATCCTTATTTTTGACCCAAGATTAAAACGCCTTTTATATATGCAAATCCAATCCAATTTTTCTTTAAAAAACTATAATACATTTGGCATTGATGCTAATGCTAAAGAATTTGTTGCTGTACATTCTATCACAGAATTAAAAACCGTTTTAGAAGAAAACAAAAACAAGAAAAAATTTATTTTGGGCGGCGGAAGCAATATGCTTTTAACTCAAGATATTGACGCATTGGTTATTCACATAGACTTAAAAGGAAAAAAAATAATCAAAGAAGATGATGATTTTGTCTGGGTTGAAAGTCAGGCTGGCGAAGTATGGCATGATTTTGTTCTCTGGACAATCGACAATAATTTTGGTGGATTGGAAAATATGTCTCTAATTCCCGGAAATGTCGGCACAACTCCTGTACAAAATATTGGCGCATACGGAACTGAAATCAAAGATACTTTTGTTTCCTGCGACGCCATGAATATCGAAACTCAGGAAACAAAAACTTTTACAAATGCCGAATGCGATTTCGGATATCGTGAAAGCATTTTTAAAAATGAAGTTAAAGATCAATTTATAATTACTTCTGTGATTTATAAGTTGACCAAACGCAATCATAAAATCAACACTTCTTACGGAGATATTTTGGCTGAATTAGCAAAAAATAATATTTCGACACCAACATTAAAAGATGTTAGCAACGCTGTAATTACAATTAGACAAAGCAAACTTCCGGACCCAAAGGAGTTAGGAAACAGCGGCAGTTTTTTTAAAAATCCAATTTTATTGAAATCTGATTTTGAAAAAATTCATCAAAAATTCCCGGAAATGAAGTTTTACGAAGTTTCAGCAACCGAAGTAAAAGTTCCGGCTGGCTGGCTGATCGAACAAGCTGGTTTTAAAGGAAAACGTTTTGGTGATGCAGGAGTTCATAAAAATCAGGCTTTAGTTTTAGTGAATTATGGAAACGCAACGGGTCAGGAAATTTTGGCCGTTTCAAAAGATGTTCAAAAAACCGTTTTTGAGATTTTCGGTATACATATTGAAGCAGAAGTCAATGTGATATAAAAACTCAACCTTTACTAGCTTACCAACCAAACCATTAATGAAAGAATTAAATTTCAAAGTTATATTACTCCAGATATTAGGAATGATTTTCCTGATTAATGGTATTTTACAGCTTAGATTTTACACCGTATCAGGAAAAATTATTTGGGCAGAACAACATTCGCAATATCATAATTCACAATATTGGAACAAATTACTTCCTTCAAAAGAAGGTATTTTAAATTTTTGGCCCAATGTGTATGTATGGATATTTTTAGGATCTTTAATTGGAATTATCATACTTGCTTTTTTGAATTGGAAAAGCAAACTTTCTTCTCTAAATACTATTCTGGTTGCAATGGTATTATATATTCTTCTAAGGCTTAAATTTTTTAGAAGAGAAATAGTATCCCAAATATTTCGTCCGGTGAGAGACTTGTGTTCAGATGATTTTGGAATTCAATGTTTGATCGAAGGAATAGTTTTTACCTTTATAGGCGTCACTATTATCTACCTGAGTATTATCCAAATTTATCTCAACTCAAAAAAATTGAATTAAAAACAGTGTAATGACAGAGCCGATTTTGATTAAAAAAGCAAATCCAAACGATGAAAAAGTTCTGTCAATTATCGAAGAATTGTCGGCAAATCTTTATCTTCGTTTTGGAAGCGATGGAAAAAATTCTTTTACAGGCTGGCAGTTCAATAATTCGAATTTTGTATTTGTAACAGCAGAAATTAAGAATGAAATTGTTGGCTGCGGCGCGATTAGACCAATTGACGAAAACACAGGAGAAGTTAAACGAATGTATTCTAAACTTCCGCGAAAGAAAATAGGACAAACCATTTTAGCTTTTTTAGAAAATCAGGCAAAAAATATTGGCTACAAAGAATTAGTTTTAGAAACAAGAGTAAAAAACGACGAAGCCGTTCAATTTTATCTCAAACAAGGATATAAAGTTATTCCGAATTACGGAAAATATAAAGATCGGCCAGAAGCTGTTTGTTTTGGAAAATCTTTAAAATAAATTCACAAAATGTATACACCAGAATTATATAAAAATGAAGATCCTGAATCAATCAGAACTTTTTTAAAAGAAAATAGTTTTGGAATTCTAATCAATCAGACTAACGAAAAATTATGTGCTACACATATTCCGATAGAATTAGAAATCAATGCTGATGGAAAAGAAATTCTGCAGGGACATATTTCCAAACTGAATCCGCAGGCAGATGGTTTTAAAGAAAATGATCAGGTTTTAGCCGTTTTTACAGGTCCGCATAGCTATATTTCTTCATCCTGGTACGATCATGAAAATGTACCAACATGGAATTACATAGCCGTACATGTTTACGGCAGAATCAAAATTGTAGATTATTCTACTTCGGTCGAGCAGTTAAAAAAACTGGTTGATAAATACGAAGTAAATTCTAAAAATCCGGTTAAGGTTGAAAATTTATCTGAAAAAACCATGCGCGAAGCCAGAGGAATTTGGGGTTTTGAAATCGAAATTGACGAGATTCAGGCCACAAAAAAACTTTCTCAAAACCGTGATGATTACAATTATAAAAACATAATTTCGGAATTAGAAAAAACAGAAAACCCTCAGTCTATTGCTGTTGCGAAAGAAATGTCGAAATGCCGAAAGTAAATTGAGATTAAACATTGAAAATTAGTAATTCATAACTACATTTGTTCTCTCAAAAATTGAAATATTAACAGACATTAAAATATATGCTTATAACTTTATTTTACTTCTTTATTGCTATTGTTTTTATCCAGCTTTTCTATTATTTAGGGATTTTTGGAAAATTTGCTTTTGCTAAACCTCAAGACGTTACACCAAAAAATATTCCGGTTTCAGTAATTGTCTGCGCAAAAAATGAAGAAGAAAATGTAAAGAAATTTATTCCGTTATTGGCAGAACAAAATTACCCTGATTTTGAGATTGTTTTAATTGATGATGCTTCCAGCGATGAAACACTTGAAGTTTTTGAAGAATTTGAAAGCAAATACCCTAACATCCGATTGGTTAAAGTTGAAAACAATGAAGCTTTCTGGGGAAATAAAAAATACGCTTTAACTTTAGGTATTAAAGCCGCTAAAAAAGATTATTTACTGTTTACAGATGCTGATTGTTATCCAACTTCAAAAGAATGGATTACGACAATGGTTTCTCAATTTAGCACAGAAAAAACAATTGTGTTAGGTTATGGAGGTTATGAAAAAATAGAAAGATCTTTATTGAATAAGATCATTCGTTTTGAAACTGTTTTAACAGCTGTACAATATTTCTCCTGGGCAAAAGCCGGACTTCCATACATGGGAGTTGGAAGAAACTTAGCTTACAAAAAAGAAGAGTTTTTTAATGTAAATGGTTTTATCGATCATATTCAGGTACGTTCTGGTGATGACGATTTATTTATAAATCAGGCTGCAAACAAATTAAACACAACGATATCTTACAGCCCGGAAAGTTTTACTTATTCAAAACCTAAAGAATCTTTTAAAGACTGGTTTACTCAAAAAAGAAGACACGTTTCTACAGCTCAATATTATAAGTTTTTTGACAAATTTCAACTAGGAGTTTTCTTCTTATCACAATTATTTTTCTTTTTATCAGTTATTATTCTTCTGGCATTTCAATTTCAATGGATTACAGTTGTAGCTATTTTAGCAACACGTTATACAGTTGTTTGGACCGTAATTGGATTTTCTGCCGGAAAACTGAAAGAAAATGATATTAAAATTTGGTTTCCAATATTAGAAATTATGCTTATTATAGCACAAATTAATATCTTTATCACTAATATTTTTTCAAAACCTGTATATTGGAAATAAATTCTAAAATAGAAAAAGCTAAAAAAGGTGACCAGGTCGCCTTTACTTTTTTATTAGATTATTTCTGGAATGAAGTTTACAGCTTTATGCTTAAACGCACAGAAAATGAAACTACTGCCGAAGATATTACTATTGAAACTTTCTCTAAGGCTTTTGATAAAATAGCTTCTTATAATCCGGAATTTCAATTTAATACCTGGCTTATTGCGATTGCAAAAAATGTCTACATTGATTTATTACGAAAAAAGAAAACCAATCTTTTTATAGAAATCACAGACACAGAAGACCAGCAGGCATATAATATTCCCGACACTACTCCATCTGCAGAAGATGCATTAATTAAAGAGCAAAACCTCTCTCGTTTGCTTGCATGCATCAAAGAATTAAAACCTCACTACCAGGAAGTAATTCAGTTAAGATACTTTCAGGAAATGTCTTATCAGGAAATTGCTATTAAAATTAACGAGCCTTTAAGCAGCGTTAAAGTAAAATTACTACGAGCTAAAAAATTATTAGCAGAAATCATCAACCGTAATAGATAATTTATTATCTTTAGAAAAAGAATGAAATATAATCATATTTTTTCTTAAAAAATTATTTATTCACACACTAAAACAACAACTCTCACGTTGTTTGCTTAAACCCAATTCCCTATCGCGTATGATTTAAAGTTACTTAACCTTAAAATCCAAAAATCATGTCTAAATTAAGCATCTATGAAAACAAGTGGATAGACCTTGTTTTCGAAAACAAAAACAAAGAGTACGGAGCGTATCAATTACGTCAGGAAAATTCAAAAACAACAGTAACAGCCCTGTTTATGGCTTTATTGTTAATAACTGCCTTAGGAAGTGTATCGATGCTGATTAACAAATTTAGATCGCATGAAATTGTTGAGCCAGCGCCAATTCCGTTAGATGATGTAATTCATCCAATAGATCTTGATCCTCTTGTAAGGCCAAAGACTAAAGATCCTGTTGTACCTCCTGTAAAACCGACAGCACCAGCAGCACCTGTAACATCAACTCAATTGACACATCCGGTTATTGCACCACCAGAACAGGCAGTTGATAACATTGCTGCTAATGTAGACAATACCCCTCATGTTGATAATACAGGAACACCTGGAACGGGAACAAATACAATACCTGGAACCGGAGGAGAACCTGCAGTTGTTGATGTAGTTGATCCTAACATTGTTGTTGGCACAACTGATTTAGATAAATTACCAGAATTCCCTGGAGGAATTAAAAAGTTCTATACTTATGTTGGTAATAATTTTACTAAACCAGAATTGGACGCAGAAAGAACATTACGCGTTTATGTTTCGTTTGTAATCGAAAAAGACGGAACTATGACTGATATTGTTGTTAAAAACGATCCGGGATTTGGAATGGGAAAAGAAGCTGTTAGAGTTTTAAAATCATTAAAAACAAAATGGGCTCCTGGAATATTAAACGGAAAAGCTGTTAGAACTTCTTACAATCTTCCTATAACAATAAAAACAGGAGAATCTGAATAAAAATAAAAAACAATAACTTGTAGAGAAAAGCAGAACCTAAGGTTCTGTTTTTTTTATGGTTTTATCTAAAAGTTTATCTTTAACACAAAATCAATCTTTTAAACAGTAATCAAAATGCCTTTTACTTTTGCCCACCCTGCAATAGTTTTACCTTTTAAATACTTTTCTAAAAAATGGTTTTCATTAACCGGGCTTATTATTGGCAGCATGATTCCCGATTTTGAATATTTTATAAGAATGAGGGTTCAAAGTAATTACAGCCATACATTGACAGGTGTTTTTTGGTTTGATTTACCTTTTGCATTAATTCTTTGTTTTATTTTTCACAATATTGTAAAACAGCAATTATTCCATAATTTGCCCCTGAATATTCAATCTAGAGTTTTATTATTTACTCATTTCAAATGGAATAATTATTTCAGACAAAACTGGATTACAGTAATAATTTCTATTTTAATTGGAACTGCATCCCATTTATTTTGGGACAGTTTTACTCACAACCACGGATACTTTGTAGATCATATTTCTGCATTAAAGGATTCAGTTATAATTTGTAATAAAAAAATTCCACTCTTAAAGTTAGCACAACATTTTAGTACAATTATTGGCGGGTTAATTATTCTGTTTTCAATTTCAAAACTTCCAAAAAACAATATTCACAAAAATTCAATAAGTAAAAGTTATTGGTTTTATATTTTATCATTTTCAACGATAATCTTTATTATTCGTTTTACAATTGGGCTTTCAATCAATGAATATGGACACATAATTGTTTCTGCAATATCTTCATTTTTATTGGCTTTAATATTGACTACTCTTATTTTTAATTCGAAAAGCACTTGTTAAAATCTATCAAAATCAATTACTTTTACAATGAATTAAATAAAAATTTAATCATTAAAAAAACTAAATAAAATGGGAATATTTTCAGCTCTTATGGGCAACGCAGGAACTGTAAGCCAGGAAGATTTAATTAAAAAATACGGTCAGCTTTTGACTGACAATGAAGAAATAGAAATGGGTTTTAAATTAATCCGTGACACTTTTATCTTCACTAACAAAAGATTGATTTTAGTTGATGTTCAGGGATTAACAGGAAGCAAAACAGAGTACAAATCTATCTCTTATAAAAGTATTACTCGCTTTAGTGTAGAAACTGCGGGGACTTTTGATCTTGATGCCGAATTGAAAATCTGGGTTTCAAGCGAAATAAATCCGAGTATTGTTAAGCAATTTAATAAATCTGTAAATGTTTATGATGTACAGAAAGTTTTAGCTCACCATGTTTTAGGTTAGTTAACCAAATAAAAAAAGGCAAATTTAAAATTTGCCTTTTTTTATTTTAGATTACATCAAAAACTATTTTTTCTTCGTTGTTTTCTTTGTAGTAGTTTTTTTCGTAGTTGTCTTTTTAGGAACCGTATTGTCTATTTTTTGCTGAACATACGGTTTATATACACCATCTTTTTCTGCTCTCGCTTTAGCATCATCAGCTCTTTTCTTAGAATCCGGGTGCGAACTCATCATTTGATCAATAAATGAAGCTTCAGATCCTTCGCTCATTTTTGCCAAAATTCTAAACGCTGATTCTTCTGCATTTACATTGTAACCGTTTTTCTTTAAGAAGTTATATGAATACAAATCTGCTTCTGTTTCTTGTTTACGACTGTGTTTACTATCAATTAAAGCACTTCCTATTTTTCCTAACTGACTGTCCGTAACTGCAGAAATCTTAGCCGACTGAGAAGATGCTCCATCAATTAAAGCTTCTTTTTGATACGCAGCACGCATCGCATCTCTTGAATCATTGTTTGCAACGTGACCAATTTCGTGACCAATTACAGCAAGCAATTCATTATCATCCATAATATCCATTAAACCTGAATATACACGAACACTTCCATCAGCAGTTGCAAAAGCATTTACTTCTTTCAATTTATATACTTTATAATTTAAAGTAAAACCATCTCCAGCAGTGTGTTTTCCAAAAACTCTATTCAGTCTTAAAGTATAACCATCATTAGGTCCTGCTACTTCGTTTGTAGAATCTAATTTTCTAACGGCTTCTTTAGACAATGCTGCTGCATCTGCATTTGTTAGAGTAAAAGCTGTTACACCTTTTTGAACTGCTCCTATCGCTTTTTCTCCCAAATTAATTTGCGCATTCATTTTTGTAAAACCAAATGCTGCAAATAGAATCCCTGCTATTATAAATCTCTTTTTCATCTTTTAAAAATTACAATTTAACAACAAATGTAAATAACAAAATGCTATTTCATTTAACACTAAGTTTATTTTTTTAACAAATAAAGATATGAATTTTAGATGAGCTTAGCGTGATATTTTTAAGTATTGATTATCATAAAAATAAAAAAACCGGTAACTTTTAAAAATTACCGGTTTCAATTTTATTTAAAGATTACTTCTTTTTAGTCGTTTTCTTTTAACTGGTGCTTTAGCAGCTGTTTTTGCTAGTGCTGTGTTAACAATTTTCTGTTGTACATACTCTTTGTACAAACCATCTTTTGTTGCTCTCTTTTTAGCATCATCAGCTCTTTTTCCTGAATCAGGATGCGAACTCATCATTTTGGTAATAAAAGACGACTCTGCTCCTTCGCTTAAATTTTGTAAAATTCTGAAAGCAGATTCTACAGCATTAACATCGTAACCATTTTTTTTCATGAAATCATATGAAAACGAATCAGCTTCAGATTCTTGTTTACGGCTGTGCTTACTATCAATCATTGCACTTCCTATTTTACCTAATTGAGATCCTGTAAGAGTTTCAATTTTTCCTGATTGTGATGAAGCTGCATCAAGCAAAGCTTCTTTTTTATAAGCTGCTTTAATAGCATCTCTGGTATCGTGATTCACTACGTGTCCAATTTCATGTCCAATCACGGCTAATAACTGATTATCATCCATAATATCCATTAAACCTGCAAATACACGAACACTTCCGTCTGCGCAGGCAAAAGCATTAATATCTTTTACTAAATACACTTTGTAATTTAAGGCAACTCCATCTGTAGAAGCGTGTTTACCAAATAAACGATTTAATCGAATAGAATAACCATCTGTTGGACCTGCAACAGGATTATTGGCATCCATTTCAGCAATAGATTCTTTAGCCAGAGCCGCTGCATCTGCATCACTAAAAGTAAATCCTGAAACACCTTTTCCTAAAGCTCCCATTACTTTATCTGAAAGTATTTGTGCATTCATTTTTGCAAAACCAAAAACTGCAAATAGTATCCCTAATACAATAAATTTCTTCTTCATATTTTTTTGATATTAATTAACAACAAAAATACTACGCGATTAATTTTACACAGCCCGAAGAAGTCAAATTCACAACAGATTAAGACAATACTTGAAATTTTAAAAAAGTCAGCAAAAACCTCAAATATTAAACAAAACAAGAATAGATAAAACATAAAACGTCTTTAAATACAATCAATTAAGATTTATTCTTCACAATTCTAAATAATATTGCAAGATTTGAAACGCAAAGGAAAAGCAAATTAGCATCTCAAAATAAACTACATTCCGTATCTTTGTAATCAGATTTATGATATATGGAAACAGTCATTGAAAACATACCACCTGCTAAACCTAAATGGTTGAAGGTTAAATTACCTATTGGACAAAAATACACTGAACTTCGTGGTTTAGTTGATAAATACAGTTTAAATACAATCTGCACCTCTGGAAGCTGCCCAAATATGGGAGAATGCTGGGGAGAAGGAACAGCAACATTTATGATTTTAGGAAATGTTTGTACCCGTTCCTGCGGTTTTTGCGGCGTAAAAACCGGAAGACCTGAAACAGTAGATTGGGATGAACCTGAAAAAGTAGCCCGTTCTATAAAAATCATGAACATCAAACATGCTGTAATTACTAGTGTTGACAGAGATGATTTAAAAGACGGAGGTTCTATTATATGGATTGAAACTGTAAAGGCAATCCGAAGAATGAATCCTGAAACTACTTTAGAAACTTTGATTCCGGATTTTCAGGGAATTGAAAGAAATATTGACAGAATAGTGGAAGCAAACCCTGAAGTTGTATCGCATAATATGGAAACTGTACGTCGTTTAACACGTGAAGTTCGTATTCAGGCAAAATACGACCGCAGTTTGGAGGTTTTACGTTATTTGAAAGAAAAAGGAATAAACAGAACCAAATCCGGTATTATGCTTGGTTTAGGAGAAACCGAAGAAGAAGTTTACCAAACAATGAGAGATTTGCGTAATGCAAATGTTGACGTTGTTACACTTGGTCAGTATCTTCAGCCTACTAAAAAGCATTTACCTGTAAAAGAATTCATTACACCCGAATTATTTGCCAAATATGAAAAATTCGGACTTGAATTAGGTTTCCGTCATGTTGAAAGCGGACCTCTTGTTCGTTCTTCATACAAAGCACAAAAACATATTTTATAGAATAAAGTTTAATCGTTTAATCGTTTAATTGTAAAACCGATTAAACGATTAAACAGTTAAACGAATAAACAAGAAATTGAAAACAAGAATTGCCATTAATGGTTTTGGAAGAATTGGCCGAAACTTATTTCGTCTTCTTCTCAACCATCCTGAAATAGAAGTTGTTGCAATTAATGATATTGCTGATAATAAAACCATGTCGCATTTAATAAAATACGACAGTATTCACGGAGTTCTGCCTTTTTCTGTAAGTTTTGACGAAAAAGGAATTATTGTAAACGAAAAGCATTATTTGTTTTTTCACGAAAAAAGTATTTCAAATCTAGACTGGAAAAGTCAGTCAATAGATTTTGTAATAGAATCAACGGGAAAATATAAAACACACGAAGAATTAAATGCACATATCGAAGCTGGAGCAAAAAAGGTAATACTTTCGGCTCCATCAGAAGTTGACACAATTAAAACAGTAGTTCTTGGAGTTAACGAAAATATTTTAGACGGAACAGAAAATATTGTTTCAAATGCAAGCTGTACGACTAACAATGCAGCTCCGATGATAAAAATCATCGAAGAATTATGCGGAATCGAACAAGCTTATATCACAACAATACATTCTTTTACAACAGACCAAAGTCTTCATGACCAGCCGCATAAGGATTTACGCAGGGCGAGAGGCGCAAGTCAGTCAATTGTTCCAACAACTACAGGTGCAGCTAAGGCATTAACGAAAATTTTTCCTAAATTGCATGAAAAAATCGGAGGCTGCGGCATTCGTGTCCCGGTTCCTGATGGTTCATTGACAGACATCACGTTCAATGTTAAGCGTGCTGTTACTATTGAAGAAATTAACATTGCATTTCAAAAAGCCTCAAAAACAAATTTAAAAGGAATACTAGATTATACAGAAGATCCTATCGTTTCTGTTGATATAATTGGCAATACAAATTCGTGTTTGTTTGACGCACAACTAACTTCTGTTATAGACAAAATGGTAAAAGTTGTGGGGTGGTACGATAATGAAATTGGCTATTCATCAAGATTAATAGATTTGATTTTACTGCTCAGAAAAACATAAGGATTCATTGTTAATGCGCTGTCATACATGAAGTACTATTTTTTATTTGTAGTTTGTTTTTTAAATTCATTTTTGTATTCTCAAATCAAACGGAATACAGACAGTATTTCCTATTATAACAAACTTGCCAATAAAAAACTGAATAGTAAAGAGTACAACGAAGCAGTTTTTTATACTCAAAAATCTATTGATTTCTGCGAAAGCAATAATATTCCCGAAAACCTGGCCAATCAAACTTTTAAGCTTGGAAAGATTTATTATAATCAGCGCAAATATGATGAAGCTTTAAAAAACTTCCATAAAAGCGTAGCTTCGTTTGACAGCGTAAAACCTACCTGTACTAAAGTTCTGGCTTTGCATTATATTGGTGCCGTAAACACAGCAAAAGGCGATTACAAAACGGCTGATATTTATTATGGCAAAGCACAAAAACTTTTAAAAGAAATTGGCGTTGTTGATAGTTCTGAAATTTTAGATTACCAGAAAGCAATGGCTTTTAAAGCCAATAAAAACCTGCCTCTTGCGGTTACAACCTTCCATAAAATCACTAAGAAACCTGATAATCCTTCTTTATTAAAAACAAAAAGTGATTCTTATTATCAGCTTGGTTTAATTGAAAGTCAGTTGAGACGAAACGATTCGGCTATAATTCATTTTGAAAAAGCTTTAGATTATACTGACAAAACAAATGATCTTCAGCAGAAATCAAAAATTACTTTAGCAATAAGTCAATATTATAAACAAAATCGAAATTTCGATCTTGCTTATTCGTATCTTGATGAACATTATCAGCTTGAAAATTATATTCTAAAATTAAAAAATGCAAAAATTGATTTTAATGAGTTTCAAAAATTCAAAAAAAATCAGCTTTTAAACAATACATTAAAACGGGAAAGCGAAGAAAAAATTCAGCTTAAAACCTATCGCTATTCTAAATTAGTCAGCATTCTGGCCATAGCTTTGATTTCAATTTTATCTCTTTTGAGTTTAGCTTTATACAAAAACAATATTATTAGAAATCAGAATAATATCCTTTTAAGAGAAAAAAACAAAGAGCTTATTTTGGCTAAAAACAAAGCAGAAAAAGCTTCAAAAGCAAGATCTGAATTTTTATCTACCGTAAGTCACGAGCTCCGGACTCCGCTTAATGCTATAAACGGAATTACGCATTTGCTTCTTGAAGATAACCCCAAAAAAGCACAGCTGAAATATTTAGAATCACTAAAATTTTCCGGCAATTACTTAACCACTTTTATAAATGAAATTCTTGAAATTAATAAAATTGACTCTACAAAAGTGGAAGTTGAAAATATTACTTTCAACCTAAAAGAACTTCTTTTTAATATTCAAAGCTCGTTAAAGGAATTAGCAACCGCAAACAAAAATTATTTTAATCTGGAAATAGACAATGCAATTCCCGATAACTTAATTGGCGACCCTACTAAATTATCTCAAATTATATTAAACCTGATAAATAACGCACTGAAATTTACCCAAAATGGTCAGGTGAACGTTATTGCAAAATTATTTTCTCAGGAAGATGAAACCGCGACCGTATATTTTGAAATAGTAGATACCGGAATTGGTATTCCCGAAGACAAACTGCAAACTGTATTTGAAAGTTTTTCTCAAGGTTCTATCGAAGTTAACCGAAAATACGGCGGAACTGGTCTGGGACTTGCGATTGTTAAAAAGTTAATTGAACTTTTAGGTGGCGAAATCAAACTAAAAAGTGAAGTTGGCAAAGGATCGACTTTTACTTTCAAATTAAATTTTAAAATTAATACTGAACCTTTGGAAGCTGTTACCGAAGAAAAACCATATAATGATAAGCAATTAGAGCACAAATCGATTTTATTGATTGAAGACAACAAAATCAATCAGATGATTACCCGAAAAATGCTTGAAAACAAAGCTATTTGCTGTGAAATTCTTGATAATGGCGAAGATGCGGTTGAGCTTTTGAAAGTAAAACGTTTTGATATGATTTTGATGGATGTGCACTTGCCTGGCATCAACGGAACAACCGCAACGCAGCAAATAAGGGATTTTGACAAAACAACTCCAATAATCGCGCTTACCGCAATTTCGCTTGATGAAAACAGGGACATGCTTTTGTCTTACGGAATGAATGATGTAATTACAAAACCTTTTGTTCCAGATGAATTTTACAGCACAATCGCTAAGTTTTTTGATTGATTTCTAAGTTGCTAAGATACTGAGTCGCTAAGGTTCTAAGTTTTCTTTCAGATAATTTAGAATGGTTGCATCAAAATTTTGCTGGTGGTTTATAAATGTACTTTTTATAGGCAGATAATACAATTGAGAAACCAATTTGGAATCTTTTAGACGTACATAATCTTTCTCTGTTGTGATTATTTTCTTTCCATTTGCTTTATTTTGAATCGATTCTAAATCAGCTTCAGAAAAATGATGATGATCAGGAAATGTTAAACAATCATCATTTTCATTTTTCAAATAATCAAAAAATGGTTTTGGTTTAGCAATTCCAGCCAGAAGTATTTTCGATTCTGATTTAATTTGGTCAACTGAAATTTTTTCTTCTTTTCCATAAATTACAGTATCGTAATCTATAAACGTAAAAAAGATTTGCTGCCAGCAATTCAGCTTCAATTTCAAACGAATTTCAGCTTGTTTTTCTTCGGATAAATTCTTTGGACATTTGGTAACTACAACAATATTAGCTCGGCTTGCTCCGCTTCGGCTTTCTCTTAAATTGCCGGTTGGCAGCATAAAATCGTCAGCATACAAATCTCCATACGAAGTAAGTAAAATATAAAATCCCGCTTTTACTTTTCGGTGTTGGTAAGCATCATCTAATAAAACAACCTGAGGCTTTACTTTTTGCAAAAGCAGCTGTGTAATTCCGTTGGTACGATTTGCATCAACAGCAACCTTTACATTTGGAAATTTTTGATAAAACTGAAATGGTTCATCTCCCAGAATTTCAGCATTTGAAGTTTCGTCGGCCAAAACAAATCCGTCAGATTTTCTTTTATAACCGCGGCTTAAAGTCGCTACTATATATTTGTTCGATAATAATCGGATTAAATATTCAATTTGAGGCGTTTTTCCGGTTCCGCCCACACTTAAATTTCCAACAGCAATTACGGGAATATCAAATGATTTTGATTTCAGGATTCCTTTGTCAAAAAGAAAATTACGAATTGAAGTTATAAATCCGTATAAAATGGCAAAAGGGAAAAGTATTTTTCGAAGTAGGTTCATTATTTTAATTTATTCAGAACATTAGATTTAATTAGAGATTTCATCTGATTAATGGCAATTTCATTCAGTTTCAACAATCTTTCATTTTGTGCAATTCCTTGCTGTATTAACATTGCATTGATACTTTCAAGATTTGACAATACTACCAGTTGCTCTATTGATGCTGCATCTCTAATATTTCCTCTCTCACCTTGGTTTTTATCGCGCCATTCTTTGGCCGTTTTACCAAATAAAGCAACATTTAAAAGATCCGCTTCATCAGCATAGATAAAATTTTTCTGTTTAACACTAATAGTTTCCGGAATTAATTTTTCTTTAATCGCATCAGTATGAATTGTGTAATTAATCTTAGAAATGGTTCTTTGTAAGTTCCAATCTAATTTTTTCGTACTGTTTTCTTCTTCTTTCAGCCTTTGAAATTCTTTTATCAAGTAGAATTTAAACTCTGCACTTAACCAAGTGGCAAATTCAAAAGCAATATCTTTATGAGCAAATGTACCCCCATACCTTCCAGTTTTCGATATGATTCCAGTTGCATTTGTAGCTTCAATCCATCTTTTAGGAGTAAGAGAAAAACTATTAGAACCTGACATATTTTTAATTCCATCGAATTCGATGGAATTAAAATCCGGGTTATTAAATTTTTCCCATAAACCAATAAATTCAATTGTACTTCGGTTTCTCATCCAGTTTTGCAAAATATAATCACTTCGCTCATTATCCCTATGTCTGGCAATATCAGTAAGAGACATAAAATCTTCACGATTATCCTCAAAAACAACAACATTAATTCCCTGAACATTTATTTTTCTGCTCTTAGCCATACTATTTATTTCATAAATTCCCGAATTATTCAATTCTAAAGAATTATCTATTCATTAATCTTTTATTTAAGTAAGAAAAAACACAAAAATACGTGTCGTTTTGAAACAAAACAGCAAAAGGGAAAAGTATTTTTCGAAGTAGGTTCATTTTACGAAAGTATAATTTTTTTCGTTAATTTGTTTTAGGTTTAGTAACTGTTCAAAATTTACAGCCTAAAAACAAAAACTTGTAACAAAACCACCAATGAAAATCAAAGAAATTATATCCGTACTAGAAGAAATGACACCTCTGGCCTATGCAGAAGATTTTGATAATGTTGGACTTTTAGTTGGAGATCCCGATACAGAAAGCACAGGAGTTTTAGTTTGTCATGATGCGCTTGAAAATGTAATTGAAGAAGCAAAAAACAAAAACTGTAATCTGGTTGTTTGTTTTCACCCGATTTTATTTTCAGGAATTAAAAAAATTACCGGAAAAAATTATGTCGAAAGAGCTATTTTAAAAGCTATAAAAAATGACATTGCCATTTATGCTGTTCATACCGCTTTAGATAATCATTCGCAGGGTGTAAATAAAATTTTCTGTAATGCATTAGGCTTAATAAACACAAAAATATTGGTTCCGAAACAGCAATTTCTTCAAAAATTAGTGACTTACACCGTTCCTGACAATGCCGAAAAAGTTCGTAATGCCATGTTTGAAGCTGGTGCCGGAACAATTGGAAATTATGACAGCTGCAGTTTTAACTCAGAAGGATTTTTTACTTTTAAAGGAAATGAAAAAAGCAATCCTGTAATTGGCGAAAAGGGAAAATTACATACCGGAACTGAAATAAAAATTGAAGTTATTTTTGAAAAACATTTACAATCCCGAATTTTAAAAGCGCTTTTAAACAATCATATTTACGAAGAAGTGGCTTACGAAATTTATGATTTACAAAATTCGCATCAAAATATCGGACTCGGAATGGTTGGTGAACTCGAAAATGAAATGGATGAAAAAGATTTTCTTTTGTATGTACAAGACAACATGATTGCAAGAGGAATTCGTCATTCTGCCTTTTTAGGAAAAAAAATAAAGAAAGTTGCTGTTTTGGGCGGTTCAGGAAGTTTTGCAATTAAAAATGCAATTCAGGCCGGAGCCGATGCTTTTTTAACCGCTGATTTAAAATATCATCAGTTTTATGAAGCCGAAAACAAATTACTTTTGGCCGATATTGGTCATTTTGAGAGTGAACGCTATACAAAAAACTATATTGTTGATTATCTTCGAAAAAAAATTCTTAATTTTGCGATCATTTTATCGGAAGAAAATACAAATCCAGTTAAGTACTTATAGAATATGACGAATACGAAAGAATTAAGTGTTGAGGACAAGTTAAGAGCAATATATGATTTACAGCTTATTGACTCTAGAATTGACGAAATCAGAAACGTTAGAGGAGAACTTCCTTTAGAAGTTGAAGATTTAGAAGATGAAGTTGCAGGTTTGAGCACTCGTTCAGAGAAACTGAAAGGTGAACTTGAAGTGATTGATGAGCAAATCAAAGCAAAGAAAATTGCTATTGAGGAGCATAAAGAGGTTATCAAGAAATACACTAAACAACAAGAATCAGTTCGTAATAACAGAGAATTTAATTCTTTAACAAAAGAGGTTGAATTTCAGGAATTAGAAATTCAATTAGCTGAAAAGCAAATCAAAGAAATGAAAGCTTCAATCGAGCATAAAAAAGAAGTTATTTCTAATTTAAAAGAAAAACTTGATGCTAAAAGCTCTCACTTAAAACATAAAAAATCTGAATTGGATGCTATTATGGCTGAAACTCAAAAAGAAGAAATCTTCTTAACTGAGAAATCTGCTGAATATGCTGCACAAATCGAAGACAGATTATTAGCAGCTTATAACAGAATCAGAAGCAGTGTTCGTAACGGATTAGCTGTAGTTTCTATCGAAAGAGGAGCTTCTGCAGGATCTTTCTTTACGATTCCACCACAAACTCAGGTAGAAATCGCTTCAAGAAAGAAAATCATCACTGATGAGCATTCTGGAAGAATTTTAGTTGACACGCAATTAGCAGAAGAAGAAAAAGAAAAAATGGAACAATTGTTCTCAAAATTCTAAATATCAGAGTCCCGATTAAATCGGGACTTTTTTTTGCGTTTAATTTTTGCCACAAATTAAAAAGATTATAAGTATTATTTTTATTTCGGAATTGAATGAATTAATCTGCGCTAATCTTTTTAATCTGTGGCAAAATATTTTTCAGCAAGTTTAAAATCATATTTTTTACCTTTACAAGAATAAAAATTTAAGTTTTGAAAATTAAAAAAGGAATACGCTTTATTACATTAAAATCAGTAGGATCTTATATTAACTTTTTGAGTTATGTGCGTCCGCAAAAAGCCATGGAACTTTCTTATGCCCTTTTTAGTCAGCCCCGAATTGGCCGATTAAAAAAGGAAGATCTTCCGAAAATCTTAAAAAATACTGAAACAGAAATTTTTCACCATAACGAACATCATTTTCAAACTTATATCTGGAAAGGAAACGAAACTAAAATTCTTTTGGTTCACGGCTGGGAAAGCAATTCTTCTCGCTGGAAAAAAACGTTACCTCATCTTCAAAAATCAGGAAGTACTATTATCGCTATAGATGCACCAGCGCACGGACAAAGCAGCGGTAAAGAATTTAATGTTCCGCTTTATGCTGAATTTATAAATAAAGCGGTTGAAAAATATCAGCCGGAAATTATTATCGGGCATTCTATCGGCGGTGCAGCCTGCGTTTACCATCAATATTTATTTCCGAACACGAGCATCAATAAAATGGTAATTCTCGGTGCGCCTTCTGATTTAAAAACTTTGATTGATAATTACATTTCAATGTTGAGTCTGAACTCTAAAATGTTGCCTCTTTTAGAAAGTAAATTCATAAATCGCTTTAACTTTAAACTGGAAGATTTTTCAGGAGAAAAATTTGCATCCCAATTTACAATTCCCGGTTTTATCGCTCATGATACTTCAGATAAAATTGTCGCTTTTGAAGAAGGAAAAAAAATAGCCAGCAACTGGAAAAACAGTCAGTTTATCGAAACCAGCGGCTTAGGCCATGGAATGCATGATGATGAATTGTATGATAAAGTAATCAAGTTTTTGTTTGAAGGTACAAAGGCACAAAGCGACAAAGGTTTATCCAAAATCTAAAATCTGAATTCTAAAATCTAAAATTAAAATGATCGCTGTAATTTTTGAAGTTATTCCGAACGAAGGAAAAAAAGATGAGTATTTAGATATTGCTGCGAGTCTTCGTCCTGAATTGAATCATATAGATGGTTTTATTTCCATAGAAAGATTTCAGAGTCTTAATGATCCTGGAAAAATTTTGTCTTTATCTTTTTGGAGAGACGAAGAAAGCATCCAGCAATGGCGAAATCTCGAAATGCATCGTCATGCACAGACAAAAGGCCGAAATGGGATTTTTAAAGATTATCATTTACGAATTGCAACGGTTGTGCGCGATTACGGGATGTTTGAAAGAAAAGAAACTCCAGAGGATAGTTCGATTTTTCATTCTTAATTTAAGATGCAAGGTTTTATTCTGATAGTCTAAGTACAGTTTTGTCATTCCGAGGAACGAGGAATCTCCGCAAGTAACTCCGCACAAAACGGTGGACAATCTTTGTCGAGCTACTCGCGGAGATTCCTCGTTCCTCGGAATTGTAAAGGTTAGATATTTCGGTAACAAAATTTACCTTTAATAAATTTTGTTGCGATGAGAAATAACAGTCAGGATTCAACATTAGAGAGAAACTATTTAGAGAAGTATCGTTTTTTAATAAAAGAATATGAGCAAGTAAAAAACAAGACTCATCCGTTGCATAAAAAGGCGATGGATTTTTACAAGGCAAATGACACCTGCAGAAAAAGCTTCTTAAAGTATTATAACCGTTATAAGCAGAGCGGTAAGTCTTTGGATCTGCTTCCTCAGAAGCGTGGTCCAAAATACAAGACAAGACGTCCTCTGCCATTTATAGAACGAAAAGTAATTGAATTAAGGGAAAAAGGAAACAACAAATATGAAATTGTTAGTATCTTAAAGCCAAAATTAGGAAAAAACACACCTTCATATTCAGGAGTTTATAATATTTTAAAGCGTAATAAAATAAACAGGTTAACTCCGAAGATTAAAAAGAATCATCAAAAAATAATCAAGGAAAGAATGGGACAGCTTGGTCATATTGATTGTCATCACTTAAGCAAAAGCATCATAAAAGGAGAAAATCGAAAATTGTACTTAGTATGTATAATTGACGACTACAGCCGGATTGCCTGGGCAGAATTAATCCCAGACATCACTAGTTTAACGGTTATGTTTGCGTCATTAAAATGCTTAAACATCTTAAGCGATCATTATGAGATAAAATTTGAAGAGATTTTATCTGACAATGGACCTGAATTTGGAATCAAAACCAGCCAGCAGAAATATAACCATCCTTTTGAGAGAATGCTTATGGAATTGGGAATTGTTCACAGACATACAAAACCTTATAGACCACAGACAAACGGGAAGGTCGAACGCTTCTGGCGAACTCTTGAAGATGATCTGCTCAGAGAAACTGATTTTGATTCTTTGGAAGAACTAAAAGAAGAATTATTACAATATTTATATTACTATAATCACGAAAGGCCACATCAGGGAATTGATGGAAAAAAGCCAATCGAAATGATAAATCCGTTACCGAAATAAGTGACTTTTACAGGAATGACGAGATTGCGGAAAATCTAAAATCTAAACTCTTAAATCTTAAATTTTAGCTACTTTTGCATTATGGAAGAAAATTTAAAACGTCTTAATAAATTTATAAGTGAAACGGGGTATTGTTCTCGTCGCGAAGCTGATAAATTAATTGAAGAAGGACGTGTAACAATAAACGGTGTTGTACCGGAAATGGGAACGAAAGTTTCGCCAGATGATGAAGTACGCGTAGATGGAAAATTAATCGTTGAAAAACACGAAAAATTGATTTATCTGGCATTCAATAAGCCTGTTGGAATTGAATGTACAACCAATCTTGAAGTTAAAAACAATATTGTCGATTATATTAATTACCCAAAACGTATTTTCCCGATTGGAAGATTAGATAAAGCCAGTGAAGGATTAATTTTTATGACTAATGACGGTGATATCGTAAATAAGATTTTGCGCGCCAGAAATAATCACGAAAAAGAATACACTGTTACGGTAAACAAACCTATTACGGAACGTTTTATACAACGAATGGGAAATGGAGTTCCTATTTTGGATACTGTTACCAAGAAATGTAAAGTTGAGCAAATCAGCAAATACACATTTAAAATCATTTTAACGCAAGGTTTAAACAGACAAATTCGAAGAATGTCTGAATATCTTGGTTATGAAGTTACGGCTTTAAAACGTATCAGAATTATCAATATTTCGTTAGATGTTCCTGTTGGACGTTACCGCGATTTAACTGATGCGGAAATTAAAGAATTAAATCAGTTAATTGAGCCTTCGAGTAAAACTGAAGAAGCGAGTTTACCTAAAGTCGAAAGCCCTAGCAAACCTTCGGCTTCAAACAGAAGAACAACTTTTATATCGAAACACGATCCTCGATTTAAGAAAAGAGGAGATAAATAAAAATACAAAGCCCCGTTTTTGATTTTCAAACGGGGCTTTGTATTTTTATTTCTGTTTGTTATTTAAAAACTCATAATACAAGGCTTTAGATAAAAAAGTGCTGTTTTGGTAAAAATCAACGAGTTTTTCTCTGTCTGCTTCGACTTGTTTACCATCAAGATTATTTTTCTCAAAATACGCTCTTCTAGCATCTTCGTTAAAATTCAATCCGCTTAAAAATACAGGCTCTACTCCTTTATTAACTGAGATATTATATTTTGTAATCAGATTTCCCCAATTCACAAAACTGCATACTAAGATTGTTCCGTAGAAATACCAAACCATTTGGTTTACTAAGTAAGCATTGGTTTTTTGTTTTGTAATTTTTAAAAATGAATAGATCAATCCAATAATGGCAAGAGTTAAAAATGCATAAACTCCTAAACGTTTATAGGTTAAACCGTAAAATGATACATATTCAGAATTTTTTATTAAAGCACTCACAATTAAAACAACATTCAGTACAATCCACAATTTTGCCAGTCTTTTTAATGTTGTTGCTTTTTCATCAAAATTAAATCCGCCTTTAAAATAAAACAGTATTACACCAACAGCCATTAAAATTGAAAAAATCACAGCATTTACTCGTTCGTGTGTATCAGCACTTAAATTTGTTTTTTCTACAACTTCAAAAAACTGTTCGTAATTATAAGTTCCGATGAAAACTAAGAGTAAAATATTAAGCAGGAATAATGTGATTACACCGCTTTTTCTTTCAAAATCAAGATCAAGAAATGAAAATGTACTTTGATTTTTTACTTCTGAAATATTATCGAAATCATTATTCAGTTTTGGATTGAATTCATAACAGGCATCCGGAACCCAATAATTCCAGAAACTGAAAGAAATATAAAATCCAAGTATGCTGATTAAAACCAACTGGAAAATATCGATATCTAAAGTATAGTCTGTAAACAATGAAGAAAAATGATTGCTTCCAAAAGAATATACAATAAAAAACAAGCCTAGAAATATTACAGGAATAACAACGAATGCTACCAATTTTTTCGCAAAATCGTTGTGAATTTTTCCTTCCGGAAGCCATTGACTAAACATAAAAATGCGCCCTAATGATGTAATTCCGTTTAAGAAAATCAAAGGAAAAACTTGTATTATTTTTAGTTTTCCGTCCTGAGTTTTAAATTGCAAAAACAGAATTGACAATGCTAAAGCAAAAAACGAAGCTGCATCTCCATACCAGGCAAAAGCAAAACAAGATAAAATTGAAGTCATTACCAGTACCAGATGCGACCTGTTTACAAACTTTTCCTGAAAAATATAACTGATTAATAACGTTAATGTTACTCCAAAAATAGAGATATTTATTCCGACGCCTTCTCTGTAAAACAACAGGATAAATATTCCTGTACAAGCCAAAATAATTTGATGTTTTTTCATGGTTTAATTTTTAAAGCACTTTGTTTTTCAAAGTAATTAGACAAAAAAAATTTAGTTTTTACGATTTCATTAATTTTTCGAGGTAAGAAAGGTGTTCTTTAAACGCCGCACGGCCAAGCGGAGTTACCTGATAAGATGTTTTTGGTTTTTTACCAACAAATTCTTTCTTAATCTCGATATACTCAGATTTTTCCAAAGCAGAAGAATGACTTGCTAAATTACCATCGGTGATATTCAAAAGCGTTTTCATCTCGGTAAAATCTACCCAGTCGTTAACCATCAGAACGGACATAATACCCAATCTGACACGGCTTTCAAAATCTTTATTTAGTTTATCAATAATTCCCATTGGGTTATTTGTATTTTTTGAACATCACTAATCCATAAACGATATGCAGGATTCCAAATCCTAAGATCCAGAAAATTAATCCATACCCTATATAGAAAAGCGAAATACATCCTAATAAAAGTTCAGAAAATCCTAAATATTTTATATCCGAAAATGTATATTTTTCGGCATTGATAACGGCTAGTCCATAAAACAGTAAAGTAGACGGAGCTACTAAACCGTAATATCCGTGATATATTAATGCTAAACAAAATATTCCTCCTGCTGCAAGTGGAACTGCCAGATTAAACAACATATTTTTTGTGGCAGAAGTCCAAATTGGTAAATTATATTTTTTGCTTTTTCTAACGGTAAAAAAAGTTCCAAATACGAATGCGCAAACTAAAATTACAACACCAATCCAGATTAATTCTGAAACTAAACTGCCTGATAATAGTACATGTTCATCTGTAAAATATTCGATCCCATTTACTTTAAAAAGCTGATAAACATATATTCCGCCAATTAAAGCCGAAAGACCCGCGAAAACTCCTGAAAGTCCGCTTAACGATATAAATCTTGAAGAGCGCTCCATCATGGAACGAATATGTGCTAAATCTTCTTGGTGCTTTTGATTCATAATTAAAGTACTTTGCGTTACAAAGTTATTATTTATTTTGAATTGACAAATAAAAAAATGAGTTTTTATTGAAATTTATTTTTTGGATGCAAATATAA
Source organism: Flavobacterium sp. (assembly GCF_039595935.1). Classification (NCBI taxonomy): domain Bacteria; kingdom Pseudomonadati; phylum Bacteroidota; class Flavobacteriia; order Flavobacteriales; family Flavobacteriaceae; genus Flavobacterium; species Flavobacterium sp. The sequence goes on from NZ_JBCNKR010000005.1 coordinate 268,483, forward strand.
TGGGAGATTCATTCCATTTAGAATGTATAATCCCTACGGGATATTTTTCAGAAATTCATAATTTTTAGCTACCGATATTTAACCCCTAAAGGAGTTATTTTTCAGGTATTGAATATCTCTTAATAGCAGAAAAACAAAAAACCTATTCGTAAAGAACAGGTTTACATTTTTATTTTTGTTTTAGGTTTAAAACCATCTTCTTCTCTTGAAAAGATATACTCCAACAGCCGAAAGTATGATTGAGATAGAAAGAAGAATCCAAATTCCGTATTTAATTTCTTCGAGCCCGTTTGGAACATTCATCCCATATAAACTGGCAATTAAGGTTGGAATCATCAAAATAATCGAAATTGAAGTCATTTGTTTCATGATATTATTCATGTTGTTCGAAATCACAGAAGCGTAAGAATCAACCATTCTGGTCAGGATATCGCTGTAAATATTTGCGGTATCTTGTGCCTGGCTTAGCTCAATTTCAACATCTTCTACCAAATCTGTGTCGTAATTTTGTGTTTGAATTTTTAGGTTTTTAATACGATGAAATAAAACATCATTTCCTTTTAAGGATGTCATAAAATACACGAGACATTTTTCAATTTGAAGCAATGTCTGCAGTTCTTCATTTTTAATTGATTTCTCTAAATTGTCTTCTGCTTGTTTAATTTTCTGATTAATCTGTTTAAGATATTTTAAATACCAAACGCTTGATGACAGCAAAAGCCTTAAAACCAAACAAAAATTATCGCCTATTTGAATATGTTTCTTTTGCGAATAACGTACGAGATCGCAAATAATTTCTGTTTTGTAAAAGCTGATTGTAACTTTTATATCATCTTTAAAAACGAATCCTAACGGTATCGTATAAAAGGGAAGTTTTATATCGTCTTTTTTTATGGGAACTCTCAAAATTACTAACGTCCAGCCATCTTCTGTTTCGATGCGGGGTCTTTCGTCGATATCTTCAATATCATTATAAAAGGCTTCCGGGATTTTTAGTTCTTCTAGTAAATATTTTTTATCTGCTAACGTTGGCGAATCTACGTTAATCCAACAGTTCGAACTCCATTCCGGAATTTCAAACAATCCGTCATTACTTTTATAAAATGTTTTCATTTCAAATTCCGAATGTTTTTATATCGCTTTGTAAAACCAAAAAGCCCATCTTTAACAGATGGACTTTCAATATTATTTTATTCGTTTTGTCTTATTTTCCTGCACTTCTCATTTTGCGTGCTAAAAGTGTATTTTTAAGCAAGCATAGCAATTGTCATTGGTCCTACTCCACCCGGAACTGGTGTAATAAATGATGCTTTTTTACTTACTCCGTCAAAATCAACATCACCTTTAATAACGTATCCTTTTGGGTTTGATGCATCGTCTACACGTGTAATTCCAACGTCGATAACCGTTACTCCGTCTTTAACCATATCAGCTTTTAAAAATTCTGGAACTCCTAAAGCTGTAATAATGATATCTGCATTTTTAGTGAATTCTGCTAAATCTTTAGTTCGGCTGTGTGTTAATGTAACAGTAGAATCTCCCGGATTTCCTTTACGGCTCATTAAAATACTCATTGGGCGACCTACAATATGACTTCTTCCAATTACTACTGTGTGTTTTCCTGCAGTTTCTACTTTGTAACGTTCTAATAATTCCATAATTCCGAATGGTGTTGCCGGAATAAAACTTTCCATTTCAAGCGCCATTCTACCAAAATTAGTTGGGTGAAATCCGTCAACGTCTTTGTCTGGGTCGATTGCTAATAAGATTTTTTGCTCATCTATATGTTTAGGTAAAGGCAATTGAACGATATATCCGTCTAGATTATCATCTTCATTTAGCTCTTTAATTTTAGCAAGTAGTTCGTCTTCTGTAATCGTTTCTGGTAAAGCAACTAAAGTTGAATCAAATCCAATTTCCTGGCATGATTTTACTTTACTTCCTACGTAAGTTAAACTTGCTCCGTTGTTTCCCACTAAAACTGCTGCTAAATGAGGTACTTTTCCTCCGGCTGCTTTTATGGATTGAACTTCGGCTGCAATTTCGTTTTTAATGTCGTTAGATGTTTTTTTACCGTCTAGTAGCTGCATTTTGTTGTGTTTATTTTGTTTCAGGTTTCAAGTTTCATGTTACTGTTGAAACTTACTATTTATGTAATTAAAAAAGTTTCAAGTTTTGGCCTCTTAACTTGAAACCTTAAACTTGAAACTTTTTCTTATTTTATCTCGGCATTCCTCCTGGCATACCACCCGGCATCCCTTTCATACCTCCCATCATTTTCATCAGATTTTTTCCGCCTGGGCCCTGCATCATCTTCATCATTTTGCTCATTTGGTCAAACTGTTTCATAAGCTGATTTACCTGCTCGACTTTTGTTCCTGAACCTTTTGCGATTCTGGCTTTTCTTTTTACGTCGATAATAGCTGGTTTGCTTCTTTCAGCTGGCGTCATCGAATAAATAATAGCTTCGATATGTTTGAAAGCATCGTCTTCAATTTGAACATCTTTCATGGCTTTTGAAGCTCCTGGTATCATTCCAACCAAGTCTTTCATATTACCCATTTTTTTCACTTGCTGAATCTGCGTTAAGAAGTCGTCAAAACCAAATTCGTTTTTAGCGATTTTCTTTTGAAGTTTTCTAGCTTCTTCTTCGTCAAATTGTTCCTGAGCTCTTTCAACAAGAGACACAACGTCTCCCATTCCTAAGATACGCTCAGCCATACGTTCTGGATAGAAAACATCAATTGCTTCCATTTTTTCTCCAGTACCAACAAATTTGATTGGTTTGTTTACAATCGATTTGATCGAAAGTGCAGCTCCACCACGAGTATCACCGTCTAATTTCGTTAAGATAACCCCATCAAAATTCAGGATATCGTTGAAAGCTTTTGCTGTATTTACAGCATCTTGTCCTGTCATAGAGTCGACAACGAACAATGTTTCTTGTGGCTGAATTGCTTTGTGAACACGTGCAATTTCATCCATCATTTCCTGATCTACTGCCAAACGTCCTGCTGTATCGACGATAACAACATTGAATCCGTTTGCTTTAGCGTGTTTAATTGCGTTTTGTGCAATCTCTACAGGATTTTTATTTTCTGGTTCTGAGTAAACCTCAACACCTATTTGGTCTCCCACAACGTGCAGCTGATTGATCGCCGCCGGACGGTAGATATCACAGGCTACAAGAAGTGGTTTCTTGTTTTTCTTAGTTTTTAAGAAGTTTGCTAATTTTCCTGAGAAAGTAGTTTTACCAGAACCTTGCAAACCTGACATCAAAATTACTGTTGGATTTCCTGATAAGTTTACACCAGCAACATCTCCACCCATTAATTCTGTCAACTCATCTTTTACCAGCTTTACTAATAACTGCCCTGGCTGTAATGTTGTTAATACGTCCTGACCAATTGCTTTGTCTTTTACTCTTGCGGTAAAATCTTTAGCAATTTTAAAGTTAACGTCGGCATCAAGTAAAGCACGACGAACTTCTTTTAAGGTATCAGCAACGTTTACTTCTGTAATTTTACCGTGCCCTTTTAATATATGGAACGCTTTATCTAACTTATCACTTAAATTATCAAACATACTATTTTCTTTATTTGAAGTGCAAAGATAATCTAATTAGATATTTCAGGCAATTTATTTTTTAAGGTTCAAAGTTGCAAAGAAACAAAGTCTCAAAGTTTTCGTTTCCCGCAGATTTAGCAGATTAGGCAGATTATTTTTTAGATTATATATGAAAAAAATCCGCTGAATCTGCTAAATCTGCGAGAGAAAAAAAAGGCGCAAAAGAAATAAACCTTTGCGCCTTTGTTACTTTGTCACTTTAAACCTTCTAAATTAAAACTGGAAATATATAAATGGCTGAGAACCTGCCACGGCTGTTGCGTAAACAATCCAGTAGACGAATCCCAGAATTATGGCTTTTACTAAAATTGGCGTTTTATCAAAAACAGATTTCATTCCGTTTGTGAAAGTTTCCGGTAAGAAATGCCAAACGTAACCGAATAACATTAATCCGAATACATTTTTATATCCTAAGATAATTGTTTTCCAAAGTTCTGGTTCGAGTGTTAATTGTCCGATATTGTTAATTACCTGAAGTGCTGTTTCGAAATCTCTTGCTCGGAAAAAGATCCAGCAGAAAACTACAAAATGGAATGTAATCAGGATAGAGAAAAATCTCCATAAGAAATTTGACCCTTCTTTTTTGGATGGAAATAATTCCATAAATATTTTATGAACCGCTAATGCTAATCCGTGTAAAGCTCCCCAAACAATAAACTGTGCTCCAGCTCCGTGCCATAATCCTCCTAAAAGCATTGTGGTGAAAAGGTTTAAATTCGTTACCAGAGTTTGTTTCTTTTTGCTTGAAAGCAGAAAAGACAAACAGAAAAGTAAAATTGAACTGAATGCAATTATCAACGGAATTATACTGGTATTGTAACTCGTAATTCCCCAAAGCAGCAATCCGAAAAAGAATAAACTTGGGAACAAATATCCTGCAAAAGAGCCTTCACGATTTCCTCCTATCGAAATGTACAAGAAATCTTTTAGCCATGTTGAAAGCGAAATGTGCCATCTTCTCCAGAAATCTGTAATTGAAACTGATTTATACGGTGTTCTAAAGTTGGCTGGCAATTTGAATCCTAGCAATAATGCAATACCAATTGCCATATCTGAATATCCTGAGAAATCGCAATAAATCTGGATTGCATATCCGTAAGAAGCCATTAAGTTTTCAAATGAAGTATAACTCATTGGCGTATCAAAAACACGATCGACAAAGTTTACCGAAATGTAATTTGAAATAACCGTTTTCTTAATTAAACCACCAATAATTAAGAACAAGGCGTTGTTTACATCTTGTTTTGTCAGATTTAGTTTTTGATAAATCTGCGGAAGAAAATCTTTCGCGCGTACTATTGGCCCGGCAACTAACTGTGGAAAAAACGAAACGAAAAATAAATATTCGATATAGTTTTTTGTCGGTTTAATTTCTTCACGATAAATCTCAATGATATAACTCATCGATTGGAAAGTATAAAATGAAATTCCAACCGGTAGAAAGATATCATGAAATTTCAGATTTCCGTTAAACATATCATTATAAGTGCCAATCATAAAATTCATGTACTTGAAATATCCAAGCAGCCCTAAATTCAAAATCACACTTATAACCAGGTATGTTTTCTTGACATTATCTTTACTTTCTTTATAAATAATCTGGCTTAAACCATAATCTACAACAGATGAAAGCAGTAATAACAGAAAATAGATTCCGCTTGACTTGTAATAGAAGAAAAGCGAGAACAGAATAACATACGTTAATCTTAAATAGAATGTTTTGCGTAAAAAGCCATACACAAAATAAAAAACCAGAAATAATCCTAAGAATAAGCCTGTATTGAATAAAAGTTTTTCTTCTGGATTATAAATAAACCAGCTTTTAACTTGTTCTGTTGTAATTGCACCAAAATTTTGAATGAACCAATTATTGATGTTATCTAGTGTTGTCAACTTACTTTTTTAATTTAAAATTATCGTATGCTTTTAAAAATGCTTCTGCAAACAAACTGCCTTGTTTTTCGTATCCTTTTTTAGAATAGTGCACCCAATCCGGACCAATTAATCCTTGTGATTTTAATTGTCTGATTCCGCTCATTCCTCCAAACTCATCATATAAATCCCAAACAGCAAAGCCTTCTGTTTCGGCAATTTCATTAATTAGTTTTGCATATTCCTGAATATAAGTATTCGGTTTTTTTCTAAGCAGCGATGGAGGCGGCGTCATTACAATTATTGGAGCTTTTACATTTTGAGCTTTTATATTGTTTATAAATTCTCTTAATTGTTTAATGTAATTTCCGCCTTCTAGTTTCTCGTAACTTTCATTTGTTCCTAAAGAAAAAATCAGCACATCAGGATGTAAAGCATTCAGCTGTTCAAAAAACAAAGGATATTTATTATAATCTGAGTATTTGGCACCATTTACACCAATTCCGCTATAAATTATACCCGGAGCATTTTTTTCTAAAACAATTCCGTTTAGTTCAAATTTGGATGCTGTTTTATTCGGAATCAGATAAATTTTTTCTAATGCTTTTTCTGAATTGTAATAATGACAGTAAGAATCCGATTCCAGATTTAGAGAAACAAATTCTGATGTTTTAATATTTCTCTGTTGTGTTTCGTTTGTTGGTATTTTTAATATTCTTCCTGCACGAATATTGTTTGATTTTAAATTATTTGCTCTTTTTATTTCGGCAATCGAAACATTATATTTATCTGCAATTACAGAAATTGCTTCTCCTTTTTTGATTTTATGCGAGATTACTTTTCGCTCAGATGTTTCAATAAATTTTGTTTGAGATGCTGTCGACAAATCAAACATGTTTTCATTTTTTGGCGTAATTATTTTTATCGAATTGAATTTATATGACGGATCTTTTACATTAAGTTCTACAAGAAATCCTCCATTATCCCGCCAAAGTGCCATACCGCTTAAACCAATTGGATAGTTTCTAACAGGATAGATATTTCGATAACTTTCCCAAACTCTATTACATCGAAAACGTTCATTATAAGAGCCATTAGTTTTGGCTAATTGATACGGAAAAACTAATCCTCTTCCGGCATTTCCAAATTTTTGCTGTAATATTTTTCTAATTTTATTGGTCATTAAATCGCCCTGAATGTGCGAATCGCCAATGTGTACAATGTTTATTTTTTGATTATTGTCGCTCTCGTTGTCTTTTAACTTCTTAAAAAGACTTTCTAATACTTTTGCATTATAAATGTGATTTCCTGTATAAGTTTCTACTGATACTGAATCTGTTTTATTAACCATATTATTAGACTTTGGAGGTGAGACGGTATTTTGCGGTTTATCATTTGTTGAGAAAAAAAGACAACAAATGAAGATAAAAAGTTTATTCATCTATGCTGTCATTTTTCACAGAAACGGAATCTGCTTTGGGTTTTCTAATTGCTTTAGGTTTAACACCGCTTTCACGTTTTGCGCGTAAAACTTTATATTGTTCGTATCCTTGATTTAACTGACTGTACAATAAATTACCAATTGCTTTTGCTCCTCTTTGGTTAAAGTGTGTATAATCTTTATTGGCTTTTGCCGGAGATTCGTCAACCCATTTCACCATCGATCCGTCGCCTCCCATTAAAGTATATAGGTTCACAAATCCAGATTCAGTTTCTAAAGCATACTTTTTCTGAGCTTTCATTAAGGGTACAACTGCCGAGTCTGTTTTCATTTCTAAATCATATTTAGTCGATTTATCTGCTGTTGAAACAATTAAAATGGAAACGCCGGGAAATGATTCTTTTATTTTATTTACTGTTTTTGTCATTCCTTTTTCGTACCAGAAATAATTTTTGGTTCCGTAATTTAATACGTTTGTTCCGTAATGAAGAATAATCAAATCGTATTTCAGGTTATTGTTAAAAGCCTGCATTACATTGGCATCAAACATAGAAATTGGTAATCCTGAATTTCCTCTTTGAGAAAAATTATCTACGTGAACACCGCTTCCGTTATCAAAATTAAATCCGAAAATAGGGATTGAATCTGCATGAATAAAGTTTGCTTTGAAGCTTTTTATGCTTCCGGAAGTTACTTTTAAGCTGTTTACCAAATTATTTGGAGAAAGGTTTTTCTTGAGAGTATCTTTCCCAATGATAAAATTGACATTTCCTTTTTTAGAAGATCTTCCGTAAAACAAGGTTGGATTATCTAGTGAAGTTGAATATTTGTTTAAACCGGCTTCATATTGAACCCAGGTTGTATTTGTTTTATCATTTGCAAAAAACACATGTCCATTTACACCAAAAGGGCTTATTGGTCTTTTTACATTTAAATACGATTGTATTTTCCAGTTTTTAGAAAACAATGTTTTTACAGAACCTCTTGAAGCTGATGATTCTGAAATTATGGAAACAAAACCAACTCCTTTTCCACCAAAACGTTCCTGATAATTCATACGAACATCTTGTACGATCAAATCGCCATCTGTCATCGAATCGCCATAATAGGCAATCCTAACATGGTTGTTTGGATTTTGTTCTAATTGATATAATTTTTCGTAAAATGAAATCAGGTATTGATATCCTTTGTAATTATCGAAAGTTTCTGATGGAAATTCAATTCCTTCAGAAGCATCATAAACAATTTTCTGCTGACCCAGTCTTCGTTCGCTTTCTTCAATACTATCACTTTTTAATGACAAAGAATCTTTTGCTACAGATTCAAGAAGCATACTGTCTATCAGTACATTTTTTGAATCTATTTTACTATCCGAAAAGATTTTATTTGGCAAAACCTGCTTAAAACCCATAAAAGCAATAAATGCTAATGCAACAATTGCAAAAGACTGAAAGAAATATGATTTTGTATTCACTTAATTATTATAAACTTTAAAGAAAAGAACTACAAAAATTAGAATCAATTTAAAATTCTTGTTAATTCTTAAAATAAAAAACACGTGCAAAGATAAAATTAAACATTCATTTTCAATGCAGAAAATAAAAAAAAGAGGTTAGATATATCAAACCTCTTTATCAAAAAAAATAAAAAAAACAAAGCTAATGATTGATTAACTTTTTGATTTCAAAATATCATAAATTAGAATGAAATCTTATATTTTTTTTCTATGAATTATTTTAAGATAGCATATTGAAAAGTTGGATGACCTCTTTCTAAGTTAACCAATGCACCTCCTGTGAATTTCAATTTGTAATAGTTTCCTGCAGGATCTTTCACAACATAAAAACGATCTGTTTTAAGAACAAATTGAGATACAGGGATTCCACCAGCACCTGGTGCACTAGTACTTCTCCAGTTAGATCCAATATTTCTTTGATCTGCTGTAAATTTAGTATTATCTACATTTGCTAATGTAAAATTATCATATGTAGTAGTTTCAGTAACTAAAACCTGATAAGTTTGAGCTCCTCCTTTAGTATTATTAATTACGAAATCCGGGTAGAAATATGGTGTTGGTGTTGCACCAGGAATAATATTTGTAAATGTTGTAAAGTTAATATCCCATTGTGCTTTTTGCGGTTCCACACTCACTGTTTTGTTATCAATTAAACTAAAGAAAGTAAAGTTGTAAGCAGCATTTTTAGTAACTACAACCTCTTGGTGAGTTGTTGCTGCGATATCAGCAAACTGAACTTTGTAATCGTTACCACTTCTTAAAATTCTAACTTTTTTCCATCCTCTGGTTTCTCCTCCAACTGATCCTTCTTTTCCTAAAACTGGATCAGTGTCAGCAGGTTTATTTCCTAAGTACAATAAATATACTTTATTGTTTGCATCTGTAGCTGAAACTTCTGCAATAGTAGTTTTTGTAATATCTCCTGTTGGATCATCAATTTGAGTAGCATCTCCACTTCCTTGATTAATAATCATAGCGTCGTCAGTAGCCTGAACTTCATCAATATTTGTAGTTGCAAGTTGTTTAGCAGACATTTTAACAGAGTTGTTTAAAACTACTCTAAATTCAGCTCCTGAATAGAACCCTAAGTCCCAAGAATTCCTTACCGCTTTTGTCATTGTTCCGCTGCTTAAATCAACATAAACCTGATTTGGTTCTAACGGCCCTCCAACTTCAGCAGCCAAAGCATTTCCTAAAGAAGCTGTTTGGTTAAAGTTTACCTGAATAGATTTGTTTTCAGCAATTGTTGTATTAATAGTAGCGCTTGTGATAGTAAAAACAACATTTTTTACTTGCCCTTCAATAGCATCAACTAATTTGTTAAAATTAAAAGTTACAGAAGACACATTTTTTGCAAAAGGAACTACAACTGTTTTTCCAGCTGCAGCCGGTAAAGTAGTAAAATCAGTTCCACTTACTACAGCAGTCTCAACAAAAGAAACCGTTACAGAACCAGCTTCAGCTGTAGGAGTAGCAAATTTTATCTCGATTGGAGTAGTCGCAGCCGTTAAATTCAATGAAGTCGATGCGAATGCGATTGAATTTACAACAGGTTCATCATCATCACTATTACAAGCCGTAAAAGCAAGTAAAACGAAAGAAAGGATTAAGAGAAGATTTTTTTTCATGGTATTTATATATTAATTAAAATTTAGGTTATACGTAAGTTTAAGAAAGTAAGAGCGGCCATATCCAAGTAGTAAATCACTACTCCCTGATCCGTGCGCTCCCCCAGTGGAGCCCCCGCCATTTTGAGTCATTTGGACATTTTGGATGTCAAATAAATTTCGAGCTCCAAGCGTCACTTCAAATTGGTTTTTAAAAAATAATTTTCGAACTGAAGCATCCATCCAGCTATATGGCTTTATTTCATTCAAAAAGAATTTAGCATTTCCATCTGCATCAGTTCCTGCCTCAAATTGTTGCTGTTTTCCGTTGTATTTATAATACACAGCAAATAAGGTATTCCACTTTGGAATGTTGTATGAAATGCTAGAATTTAAGTTTAAAGAATACAAGAATTTATCATCAGAAGTTAATTCTAACGCTGCCAGATCTATTTTGCGTGAAATTCCAACTAGAGCAGCACCTACTTTTACATTCCAATTTTTATAAGCATATTGTTCTGTGGTTGAAATATTCCACATTTTATATTTATTGATGTTGATGTATTTATATACCGAAGTAGGCTTCGTTTGGGTTAAAACCATGTCAATCCTGTCATCTACATCCATAAAAGTTACAGCTAAATTATTGGCTATTTGTGCGCCCGAATCGAAATGACATGATCTTTTAAAACTCACTTCATATGAAGTACTATTTTCTGGAATTAAATCAGGATTGCCCTGTAAATTATGATTCGAATCAACAAAATAGGTATAAAGCTCATCGAAATTAGGTGTACGATATGATTTACCTAAAGAAGCCCTTGCCTCTAAACCTTTTTTGAAAAGATATCTTAATCCTAAAGAACTTGCATATTGATCTTTAAATATTGTTTGGATAGAATAACGAAGTCCTGGACGGATTGAAAATTTATCTGACAGGCTAATTTCAGCAACACTGAAAATATCATAATTTTCTAATCTTTTTCTAACATCAACAGATTGTAATTGATTATCTAAAAAAGTTCCTGCAGAACCGCTGTAAAAACCATTCTCATTTGTAATTTCATAACCTAATTGAAAATCAACTTTTTTGCTATTAAAAAAATTACTTAATGTTCCTGTAGAATATAATACCTCTTTAGATTGGTATGTAAACCTAAAATCATCAAACTCTTGTTTTGTTTCTATTTGATAATTAAATAATTCCGCATCCCTTTCCTGCTTTTGGCGGGATAATGAAACATTAAAATTTAATTGAGAAAAAAGTTTTCCGTTTGCATTTAAATGATGATAATAACGGTTTGTTATATATCGTTTGTCTCTTGCGAAATATGTTTCGGGAAAAGGGTAATTATCTTGTGGAACTAAAATTGGACTATAAAAATCAACATTTTCACCATAATAATCGAATTTGTAAAAAATTCTGAAATTATTCTTCTGATAACCTAACATTGCATTCCCAACCAATTGTTCTTTTGGCAGCCAGCTATATCCTCGTAAACCATCATTTACGCTATAGTCTTTTCCTTTTTTATCATCATAAAATCCTTCAAAATTGTTACGGTTACCTCCAATATTAACAAACCAGTTTTCATTGAAATTATGAGCTACTTTAGCAGCTTGAATATGACGCCCTTTATCAGTAAGAGAATATTCATTACCTACGGTTTCTTCCTGAACTGTTGCACTTATTTCCCATTTATGTCCGGCTCCTTTTTTAGTAATAATATTTAAAATTCCACTTACAGCATTTGCTCCGTGTGTTACGCCCATTGAACCTTCAATAATTTCGATTCGCTCCACATCATCAAGATTCACCTGAGTTAAATCAACATTTGTCCCCATTCCGGTATCACTTACAAGCGGAATATTATCTATTAAGATTTTAAAATATTGAGAATCTAGTCCAAACATCGAAACTGTAGAACGGCCGTCACTTCCACTATTTTTAACAGTAATATTTAAATATTGATTCAGTACATCTGAAAGATTATTTGCTGCTAATTGTTTGATATCTTCTTTAGAAATAACACGTACATTAAACACAGATTTCTTTATAGACTGTGGTTCAAACTGCCCTGTAACAACAACTTCAGAGAGTTTTTCTCGTGATGCAATAGTATCTTTTTGCTGTGAAAAAGAAATTTGACAGAAAGTAAATACAGCAAAAAGGGTAAATTTTATTTTCATTATTTTTATTCAATCTTAATAACCTTGGCAAATATATAACTATTTTTAATTATTCTAAATAAATTTATATATTTGCCAAAAATTAAAACAAATCAATTAAGTTATGATTACAAAAAGCCTTTATTTTTCAGCCATTATGGCCTTAACTTGCAGTCTTGGTTTCAGTCAGGATAAAAAACAACAAGACATAAAATCTATTAAATCTATGTGCGGTTGCTACGAAGTGAAATTTAATTTCACAGAAACATTTTCGTATCCTAAAGATTCTCTTACTTATAAACCTTCAGAAACTAAACATGAATCTGCTTTAGAGTGGGTTGAGTTAGTAGAGGATACTCCTAACAAAATCTCAATGCAGCATTTACTAATTGTAAGTGATGATATGATTATCAAGCACTGGAGACAAGATTGGCTATTTGAAAACACTGACTTATATTCTTTTGATAAAGGCACATCTTGGAAATACAAAAAACTAGACAAAAAAGCGGTTAAAGGGCAATGGACCCAAAAAGTATATCAGGTAGATGATAGTCCAAGATATGAAGGTTCATCAACTTGGGTACACGTTGACGGGCAGGATTACTGGACAAACGTTGCTGATGCGCCACTTCCAAGAAGAGAGCAGACAAAACGTAACGATTATAATGTTTTAAAAAGAAGAAACATTCACGAAATCACTGCTACTGGATGGAATCATGAACAGGATAACGATAAACTTATTCGTGATGACGCCGGAAAAGATGTTTTATTAGCACAGGAAAAAGGATTTGATGTTTATACAAAAGTTCCTGATATCAAATGTGTTGCGGCTCAAAAATGGTGGAAAGAAAATAATGCTCTTTGGAAAAATGTTCGTGACAAATGGCAGACTCTTTTTGACAGACATAAAGACTTAAACTTAGAAGCTAAAGTTGATAGAAAAGCGCTTTATTCTCTTTTGTTTGATTTAAAACCAACTGCAACAAAAGCAGAATCTGATGCAATTATCGACAAATTTGTAAAATAAAAAATGTTCGTGTTAATTGTAAAAAAGCCGGTAATTCTAAAATTACCGGCTTTTTTTTATTTACTTTTATTATAGAGGATTCTGAACAATCAATGGATTAGCATTGATTTCTGCTCTAGGAATCAACCATTGCCATCTTTTATCAGATGGATCCACTACCATAACTCCATTTACGATACCTGAATCATGATTTGCCCCTGTTCTGTCAAGAGCAGAGCCAGTACGCTTTAAATCATAAAATCTGAAACCTTCTCCCCATAATTCTATTCTTCTTTGAAGTAAAATTTCATCTACTAAAGCCTGCCCAGAATTTGTAGACAAAGTATAATATGGGTTTCTAGTTTTTTCAAATTCGAAAAGAATATTGGCAGCATCCGCATTTCCTAGTCTTGCTTTTGCTTCTGCTTCTATCAGATACATTTCCGCCACACGCATATAAGGTACATCACATCGACTATCACCAGTACTTACTGCTAAAAATTTCTGACTTGTATAAGGAAATTTAGCAAAATTGGATGGTAACTCTAAAGCTGTATGTTTTCCTGTTTTATCAAAAAGCAAAGAACGTACATCAGTTTCAGGAATCATGTTATACAATTTACTATTTATGGCTTTTGGACAAGAACGAATTACTGTTGAACTAAAATTTCTTGACATATAAGCACCAAAATTTCCAAAACCATCACTTTGAACTTCATTGATATGGCTTCCCCACATCCATTCTTTATTATTATAATCATTAAAACCTAAAGTATAATCTGTTGAAGGCATTAAATTTTTTCCTGTTCTTGCTTTATTAGCATACTCAGCTGCTAAAGCCCAATTTCCTTGTGTCAAGGCTACTCTCGCTTTTAATCCTTGTCCTACTTTTAAGTCTAAATATGAATTATTTGGTTTTGCATAACCAACTAACAAAATATTAGCTTCATCCAAATCTTTATTAATTTGAGCATAAACTTCTTCTACAGTTGAACGAGGGAAATTATCACTTCCAACCGTCAAAATAATAGGTACACCTAACTGAGAATTTGTAATCCCGTTTTCGTATCTTTTTCCAAATAATTGTACTAACTGATAATGACAAAATGCTCTATAAAGTAAAGCTTGTCCTTTTACTATTTTTTTATCAGCATCAGAGCCAATAGCTGAATCTGCTGCATTGATTATCGTATTAGCATTTCTAATTATTCTGTAATACGTTCTAAATTGGAATCTTAAATCTTGAGAGTTTTCATTTGAAAAAGAAGACCAGTTGTAAACTTGTAGATACCAACCGTTTGTCACAGGAAACACAACATCATCTCCGGCAATATCAATTTGCTGCATTAAACTCCCTAATCCGTCTTCATTCTGATTAGACTCATACCTTACATATAAAGATCTATGAATACCATTTAAAAGCGTCATCAAGTTATCTGTTGTTTTAGTTGCTCCTTCATAATCAACAAATTCTGTTGGTTTTTTATCCAAAAAATCATCTGAACAAGATCCTAGAACAAACACTGCAATAACGGCAGTTATTAATTTAATATAATTTGATTTCATAATGTTAAAAATTTAAATTCACCCCTAGTGATATTACTCTCGATGGTATATATCTATTCTGAGTAGTTCCATCAAAAGTTTGGGTAGGGTCCATACCTTGACGTTTCGTAAACAATAATAAATTTTCACCATTTATGTAAATCGAAGCGTTGTCTATCTCAAATTTTGATATAAATTCAGAAGGAACTTTATACGATAAATTGATTTGCCTCAATGACAAATAATCAGAACCTTTCAGCCATCTGTCCGAAGCTGCGGCAGCCGGAGTATTTCTATTTATGTCTAATCTTGGTACATCAGTAATATCTCCTGGTTTTTGCCATCTTCTCAGAGCATCAGTGCTTAACGCTGAACCATAATTATTACCTGTATGCATTAATGCAGCATAATTAGTATCATACATTTGACCTCCTATTTGGTAAGAACACACAACATTTAATTGAAGTCCTTTATATTTAAAAGTATTTCCGAAACTTCCAAATAAATCAGGTATTGCTGAACCAGCATAATGATACAAAGCTTTATTTTGGTCGGTTGTTACATTTACACCATTTACAACTCTTATACTACTATCAGTTCCATTTACAAATTTCGGATCAGCCACAAATAATGCATATCCATCAGCAGGGTCTACGCCATACCAGTCTCTTAACCAATAATCATAGATAGAATGACCAACTGCAAGCTTTTTACTACCATCTATAATTTCTCCCTGAGGCAGTTTTGTAATTTTATTATTGATTGTCGATGCGTTAATATTTAAATTCCAAGAAAAATCTTTTGTTTTAACAATTACACCATCTAAGCCAACTTCAAGTCCTTTGTTAACCATTGAACCAATATTTTCTACTCTATAATCTAAACCTGAAGATAAAGGGTTGGGAACTGAAAAGATTAGTCCGTCTGTATTTCTATTATAATATTCGACACTACCTTTTAATCTGTTTTTAAACAAACCAAATTCTAATGCAAGATCTTTTTGAGTGTTAACTTCCCATTTTAAATCTGGTGCCGCAGCTGCATAAATCAAAATACCGCCTTCATTGCCATTATCATAACCTAAACTATATGTTGGCTGGCTTACATAATAATTCAAACCATTTATTTTTGTACCAGCATCATTAGTATCGCTTATTGTATGTGAGTCATTCCCAACTTGTCCTATTGATGCTCTTAATTTTAAATCATCAATCCAAGGATAATTTTTAAAGAAATTTTCTTTTGAAATTACCCAAGCTCCTCCCAAAGACCAGAAATTACCCCAACGTGTATTTTTAGCAAATTTTGAAGATCCGTCTCTTCTTAACGAAGCTGAAAAAATATATTTCTCTAAGTAATCGTAACCAACCCTTGAAAAATAAGATTCTGTAGCATAATTTCTAGTGTAAGAAGTCAAACCTGTAGTAGTTGCATAATTTACGTATTCAATGATATCTGGAGCTACCTGACCAGTTTTACTGCTACTAGTCCAGTTTTTTTCATAGTCAAAACTTTCATGACCTAATAATGCAGTAAAAGAATGTTCTCCTATTTTTTTTGAATAATTTAATAACTGGTTATATGTTACACCTGTCAAAATCTTATCATCTTTACCCATTAATCCTGTTGGTGCTCCATCGCCTATTTCAGTATTATAAGAATAAGTTCTGTTCGTGTATGTCTTGTCGATAGAAGCATTTGTAGTAAATTTTAAATCCTTAGTAAAAGAGATTTCAAAAAAAGTTCTTGCTGAAAGAGCCAGACCTTTTACAACATCTGTATCATTTAATGTCTCATACACAACATTACGTCCATTAGAAGCACCTGTTCCACGAACTGTAGAATACACTCGGTCACCATTAACACCAAGCACATAATCACCGTTTGAATCATGATCAAAAACAGGATATATGGGTCCCATTGTTCTGATGGTTCTAAACGGGTTTTTAAACGAACTTGTATTTTCTACACCATCAGTGCCTAATTTCGAATTAGTTAAAGTTCCTGAAATATTGACACCAGTTTTAAACCATTCTTTTAAACTTGTATTTAAATTTAATCTTGCTGTCGTTCTTTGAAAACCAGAATTTCGAATATATCCTTCCTCATCTAAATGCCCTATGGAAGCAAAATAGTTTGATTTTTCAGATTTTCCCTGATAAGAAAAATCCACATTTTTTCTAACCCCGGCTCTTTCTAATTGTTTAGCCCAATCAAGATCTTGCGGGTACAATAATTTCGCATCAGGATTTAATTTTCCATCTGTACCAACTATACTTTCATTTGGAACATTAAATGGATTTGTCACCAATACAACAGGAACTCTGGCTGATGCATAGGTATTAGCTGCATCTATTTGGGCCTGATTCGCCATAGGACGACTATTACGAATTGCTTCCCATTCTAAAGGATAATAATCGTATGCATTTACTCTTGCATAATCTTTAATAGAACGTGAAGTCATACCTGTACTTAAGTTTAATGCAAACTTATCTTTTTGTGACTTACCTGATTTTGTTGTGATTATAATGACACCATTTGCAGCTTTTGAACCATAAAGAGAGGTTGAAGAAGCATCTTTTAAAACACTTAAACTCTCAATATCACTTGAATTTAAATTGCTTATATCCCCTGCATATGGAACACCATCTACAATATATAATGGCGTATTTGAACCATTAATTGAACTAAAACCACGAATTCTAACTTCCGGAGCCGCTCCAGGCTGACCTGCAGAACTTTGAATCTGAACTCCAGATGTTGAACCTTCTAGAACTGAAAGTGCATTCGTTAAAGGTCTATTTTCAAGCTGTTCTGATTTAATTTGTGAAGCCGATCCTACATAAGAAGTTTTTTTTGCTTTTCCATATGCAACCACTACAACTTCTTCTAATTCCTTTCCAACTTCTTCTAATTTTACATTTATTGTAGTTGAAGTGCCAACTGCTATAATATTGTCTTTCATACCCATATATGAAAAGATCAAAACATCCCCTGTTTTAGCCTTAATCTTATATTTACCATCTAAATCTGATACAACTCCATTATTTGTCCCTTTTACCACAACATTTGCACCAGGAATTGGTCCGTTTCCATCCGATACGATTCCCGAGATTGTTCTTTCTTGTGCAAAAAACAATTGCGTCGTAAGAACAAAAACAAGAATCATTAGCCCTTTAATTTTTCTTTTCATTATAGTTTATTTGAATTAAGGGGCGCAACTTATAAAATTAAATTAATTTTAACAAGAAATTATTTCTTTTTAACTTAAATAAATATAATCTATTTCTTATAATTTTAAAATTTACAAATAAAAAAAACCGTCTAACAATTTTAGACGGTTTATTATCCTATTATTATCTTATACTAAAAGGGGTACTAATTCAAAATAGTTAAAAATGAATATAGGAAAATATCTTTAGACATTATTTTTCAACAGCATAAAACCAAAAATAACAACCTACAAATCAATATAATAATGATTTTTTAATGTATTAATCAAAGAATTCCTTAATTATAAAGTACAAAATTAACATGAAAAATCCTTACTTCATAGACATTAACAATATTTAACGTAAAATGTGTCTTATTATGATATTTTTCACCTTTTAGGGGATAAAAAATGAAGCCGATAGTAAAATACTATCGGCTTCATTTGTTACTATACTATTTTCTTACATTCTCTCCGGAACTTCAATTCCTAATAATGTAAAAGCAGATTTTATAACTTCGGCAACTTTCTGCGAAAGCTGTACTCTGAAAATCTTTTTTGTCAAATCAACTTCACCTAAAATATGTACAGATTGATAAAATGAATTATATTCTTTTACCAGATCATAAGTATAATTTGCAATTAATGCCGGACTATGATTTTGTGCCGCATTTTGAATTACTTCTGGAAAAAGTTCGATTTGTTTTACCAATTCTTTTTCTTTTTCGTGAAGTTCTTCAATATTTGTTTTTGCAGAAAAATCAAAATCGGCTTTACGGATTATTGACTGAATTCTGGCGTAAGTATATTGAATAAACGGACCTGTATTTCCTGCAAAATCTACAGATTCTTCAGGATTAAACAAGATTCGTTTTTTAGGATCTACTTTTAGAATATAATATTTCAATGCTCCAAGACCAATTGTTTTGTACAATTTCGCTTTTTCATCAGCAGAATAACTGTCTAATTTTCCTAAATCTTCTGAAATTTGCTGAGCAGTATCTGTCATATCCTGCATCAAATCATCAGCATCTACAACAGTTCCTTCACGGCTTTTCATTTTTCCAGATGGTAAATCAACCATACCATACGATAAATGATATAGACTTGAAGCCCAGTCAAAACCTAGCTTTTTCAGAATTAAAAATAATACTTTGAAGTGATAATCTTGTTCATTACCAACTGTGTAAACCATTCCGCCAACATCTGGCATATCTTTTACACGCTGGATTGCTGTTCCAATATCCTGCGTCATGTAGACTGCAGTCCCGTCAGAACGTAAAACAATTTTACGGTCTAGTCCTTCATCAGTTAAATCAATCCAAACTGAACCGTCTGGATCTTTTTCAAAAACTCCTTTATCAAGACCAACCTGAACAACATCTTTTCCTAATAAATAAGTGTTGCTTTCGTAGTAATATTTATCAAAATTAACTCCAAGATTGGTGTAAGTAGTTGCAAAACCATCATAAACCCATTGGTTCATTTTTTTCCAAAGAGCAATAACTTCTTCATCTCCAGCTTCCCATTTTTTAAGCATATCTTGTGCTTCTATAATAATCGGCGCTTGCTTTTTTGCTTCTTCTTCGGTTTTTCCTGCTTCGACTAATTGGTTAATTTCTGTTTTGTAGGCTTTATCAAACTCAACATAATATTTACCAACTAATTTATCGCCTTTTAAATTTGAACTTTGTGGTGTTTCTCCGTTTCCAAATTTTTCCCAAGCCAGCATTGATTTACAAATATGGATTCCACGATCGTTTATGATCTGCGTTTTGTAAACTTTTTTACCAGAAGCTTTTAAAATCTCTGCAACCGAATATCCTAACAAGTTGTTACGAACGTGGCCTAAATGTAAAGGTTTATTAGTATTTGGCGAAGAATATTCAACCATAATTGCTTTATCAGCAGGGTCTGGCGTTACATATCCAAATGTTTGGTTGTTTTTTATTTCATTAAAGAAATTCAGATAGTAGCTGTCTGAAATTACAATATTCAAAAAACCTGAAACTACATTGAAACGAGCAACTTCAGAAACATTTTCAACCAGATAGTTTCCAATTTTATTTCCTAATTCGGCAGGATTACTTTTAATTACTTTCAACAAAGGAAAAATTACCATCGTAATATCGCCTTCAAACTCTTTTCTGGTAGTCTGAAACTCAATTTTATCGACAGAAACATCAAATAATGCCTGTATTGCTTTTTGTATAGAAGGTGTTAGAATTTGTGATAATGACATGTAAACTTATTTTTAAAGTGAGCAAAGATACTGCTTATTCATCAATTAGAGAAAATGAAAAAGATATAAAATCATATAATCGTGTTAGAATTTCTTAAAATTTAAATTGTTTTGAATGTTAAAATTATCAAAAAATCAAAACGCTAACCTGCTCCAAAACAGAACTTCCCGAAAAAAGAAAAAGTTTTTTATGTTTTTCTTGTAACATATCGGCAGCAAAATAGTCTTAATAGTGACTTTAAATTTTATTTGAAGCGAAAAAATCAAAACAAAATAAAAAAACAACCTCATCATCAATCAAATCAAAATAATCATTATCAAGCTATGAAATTAAAATTCTTTCTGTTTGCATTACTGGGGGTAATTGCAACAGCACAAGCCCAGAATACCGGAACGGTCACGGGAAAAATCATTGAAAAATCAAACAACGCGCCTATTTCTTACGCTACTGTTTCTCTAAAAGAAAATGGAAAAGTAGTTTCGGGCGTAAATACAGATGATAACGGAGATTTCTCATTTAAAAATTTAGCTTTAAAAAACTATACAATCGAAATTCAATATATCGGTTTTAGAAAATATATTGGTTCTGTTCTTTTAAATGAAAATAAAAAGTCTGCAACGGTAAATGTTTCTCTTGAAGAAGAAGCAACTCAGCTTAAAGGCGTAAACATTGTTGCTGAACGTTCGACAATTGAACAAAAAATTGATAGAAAAGTAGTTACAGTTGGAAAAGACTTAACAACTGCCGGAGCTTCTGCATCTGACATTATGAATAATATTCCTTCTGTGAATGTTGATCAGGATGGAAAACTTTCGCTTCGCGGAAATGATAATGTTCGTGTATTAATTGACGGACGTCCATCTAACATTGATCCTGCGCAGTTATTGAAACAAATTCCATCAACTTCTATCAAAAAAATTGAGTTGATTACAAATCCGAGTGCAAAATACAATCCGGAAGGAATGTCTGGAATTATCAATATTATTTTGCATAAAAATGCCAACACTGGTTTTAACGGAAGTTACAGCGGTGGTATTACTTTTGGTGAAACGGCAAAATACAATCAGTCTTTAGATTTAAATTACAAAACCGGAAAAGTAAATTTCTTCGGGAATGCCGGAAATAACTTTGGAACTTATTTTAACGATGGTCATATCCAAAGATTAGATCAGAACGTATCTCAGAAATTAGAAATTTCGAATGATAACGATAATTATTTGTATAAAGTGGGTATGGATTATTTAATCAATGATCACAATACTTTATCTTTCTACACAAATCAAAATAAATCCACTGGTACTGGTATTGTAAATACTGATATTGATTACAATAACGGTGATCCTGAGATTAAAAACATTTATCAAAAATCAAGATATCAAGGACCAAACGAAACTGGAACTTATAATTTAGCATACAAACACATCTTTAAAAAAGAAGGACATACTTTAGATTTTGAAGGAAATTATAGCAAAACTACTGAATCTCAGAATGCAAATTTTGATACTCAGACCACAACTCCTGCTAATGCAGTAAATAGTGTTGTTTACAACGATTATATTCATGAAAACAGAAAACTAGGAACTTTAAACGTTGACTATGTTAATCCGTTGAATGATAAAACGACACTTGAAGCAGGTGCAGAAGCTAGAATAACAAGAACTGAAAATATTTACAATACAACCAATGCTGCATTTAAATCTTCTGTTTATACTTACGATACAGATATTTATTCTGCATATGTAACTTTTGGTCAGAAATACAAAAAATTCAGCTATCAATTAGGAGCTCGTTTTGAGAGTTATAATGTAAAGTCATTTTTAACTCCTGATGAGAAAAATTTTGATGATGACTACATTACATTATATCCTTCTGCTTATTTAACGTATAATTTAAATGAGAAAAACGTTTTACAATTAAGTTACAGCCGTCGTGTAGACCGTCCGAGTTTAGAGCAGACAAAACCTATTCGTGAGTTTTCTACTCCATTAGTAACTTCATACGGAAATCAGGAATTAAGACCTCAGTTTACAAATTCTGTTGAAGTAAATTATACTAAAACTCTTGAAAAAGGAAGCATTACCGCTGGAGTATTTGTAAGAGCGATTAATGATCAAATCAGCAGAACTTTAAGACCTGATCCAGACGATCCTTCTGAAAAACAAATCTTAGGTTTTACAAATTTTGATCACAATACTGCTTATGGTTTTGATGTTTCGCTAAACTATAAACTTACAAAATGGTGGGATATTCAGCCGGCAATCGATTTTTCAAGTATTAAACAACAAGGTGTTGTTTTTCAACTAGATCCAGACACCAACCTAAGTTCTCCTAAGGAACGTCATGTAACAACTTCAGCATTTAATGCTCGTATGAACTCAAACTTTAAACCAACAAAACGTTTAAGCTTTTTATTATTTGGTTTTTACAGAGGTCCTGTTGATGAAATTCAGCAAAGAAGAAACGAAATGTACAAAATTGACGTTGGTTCACGCTATACTTTGTTAGACAATAAAATGAATATCAGCCTACGTTTTAATGATGTTTTCAACACAATGAAATTCTCATTTGATGGTATTTATCCTTATCCTCAAACTGGTCAGTTTACTTGGGAAAGCCAGACAGTTTATTTAGGTTTAACATATAACTTTGGTGGTGCTAAAATCAAAAAATTAGAGCGTAAACAAAGAGAAGACAACACTAATCAAGGTGGCGGCGGAATGTTCTAATCGCCGCTTTCTTAGAAGATATTTTAATAATTTTTGAATAATTTTCTTGTAGAAAGAAAAAGCCTGGAGTATGCCAACTCCAGGCTTTTTTATTTAGGATAAATTATATTTCTATAAAAAATTTCGAAGCTCTTTTATTTCTTCCGGATTAGCAATTTCTGAATCATCTGTAATTGCCGATGAATGATAAAAAGTCAGATCTAAATGTTCTTGCAATAACTTAATATTTGAAGATCTTAGTCCGCCTCCAGGCATTATTTCAACCCTGTTTTTAGCAAGTTCCTGTATACGTTTTAAAGCTAAAACTCCTTCGGCAACATTTACACATTGTCCTGAAGTTAAGATTGTTTCAAAACCACAATCAATAACATCTTCCAAAGATTTCTCAACATCTTTTACAACATCAAAAGCCCGATGAAAAGTACAGGATAAAGGATGTGCCAAATGAACCAGTTCTTTATTTTGTTTTTTATTGACTTTACCGTTTTCTTTTAAAATTCCAAAAACAAACCCATCAACTCCCAATTTTTTATATTGTTTGATGTCTTGTTTCATTTCTATAAGTTCTTCATCAGAATAAACAAAATCTCCGCCCCTAGGTCGTATTATGACATGCATTTTTATGTTAAGGTTCTCACGAACTTTTACTACCAAAATAGAATTTGGCGTTGTTCCGCCAAGTTTCATGTTTTCGCATAATTCAATTCTATCTGCACCATTTTCCTGAGCAATCATGGCCGATTCGTAATTAAAGCATGCTATTTCTAGTTGATTTTTTTTCATTTTGATTATAATACTAATTTCCTGTTGTTAGTCATTGCGAGGAACGAAGCAATCTCATTTGATTATCCTTATAATTAGAAAACGCAATTTTGCTTGTGAGATTGCTTCGTTCCTCGCAATGACATTACTAAAGTATAAAAAAACCTGCTCCGAAAAGAAGCAGGTTTGAAATATAATGTAAGATGAATTAATTTACCATTTGATTATTGCACTTGCCCAGGTAAATCCGCTTCCAAAGGCAGCCAAAACTACAGTATCTCCAGATTTGATTTTTCCTTCTTCCCAAGCCTCAGTTAAAGCGATCGGAATAGAAGCTGCAGTTGTGTTTCCGTATTTTTGGATATTATTATGGACCTGATCGTCTGTCAGCTTAAATTTATTTTGAATGAATTGTGAAATTCTCAAGTTTGCCTGATGCGGAATCAGCATATCAATATCCGAAACCTGAAGCCCATTTGCTTCTAACCCTTCATTGATTACTTCTGCAAAACGAACAACAGCATTTTTAAATACAAATTGCCCGTTCATATACGGGTAATAACTTTCATCATTCGGGTCATTATCCGCAATAATATCGGTTACCCAGCGCGCTCCCATTCCTGGTGCCTGCAATGCCAATTCTTCCGCATGCTGTCCTTCAGAATGTAAATGAGTAGACAAGATTCCTTTTGTCAAATCTTCTTCACGGCTTAAAACCGCAGCTCCTGCTCCATCTCCAAAAATTACCGAAACTCCGCGTCCGCGAGTTGTCATATCCAATCCTGTTGAATGAACCTCAGAACCAATAACCAAAATATTTTTATACATTCCGGTTTTAATATATTGATCGGCAACTGAAATAGCATAAACGAAACCAGAACATTGATTTCTTACATCTAAAGCTCCTACTGTTTTTAATCCTAAATCGCGCTGTACTAAAACTCCAGGTCCTGGAAAATAATAATCAGGGCTTAATGTAGCAAAAACCACAAAATCGATATCTTCTTTGGCTACACCAGAACGTTCAATTGCAATTTTAGCTGCTTTTACTCCCATCGAAGTTGTTGTATCTTCACCACGAATGATATGTCTTCTTTCCTGAATCCCTGTTCTTTCCTGAATCCACTCATCATTGGTATCCATAATCTTAGACAAATCATCGTTTGTCACAACATTTGAAGGAACGTAATATCCTAAGCCTGCTATTTTTGAATGATACATATAGTATTGTTATTTGTTAAAAATTTAGAATGCAAATTTACGTATACTTTAAAACATAAGAGTACAAATTACTATTTTTTTCGTTATTAGCAATTTAATATACTTTAATTCTCAGACTGTTTAAAAAGAATTACTTTTCGAAAAAACAGTTTTTAGAGTAAATCATTGTAAAAAATGAAAAATAAGAATTATAACAAGAGATCTTTTTCAAAAAACAAAACCCGACAATTTAAAGGTTGTCGGGTTTTGTTTTATAAGTAATTCAGTCCAAGAAATATTTCCTGTTCGAGTGGTAAATCAATTTCACTTTCAAAAAATATTAACTGCCTCTTAAAAACGGTTTCAACTAAATAATGTCCGCCTCTAAAATACGTTCTTCTAATTTTTACCGGAAGTTTCGATTCGGCAACCATTTTAAACTGATGCGGATAAACTAGCGTTTTATGCGTTTCATCTTCATACGGAATTAATAAATGTGTCGGAACTTCATTTACTTCTCCAAATAAAGAAGCCACATATTTAGTCTGCGGGTCTTCGTATATTTTTGCCGGATCACCTTTTATAATAATTTCTCCATGTCGCATTACAATCGTTTCATCTGCAAAAGACAAAGCATCTGTGCTATCATGGGTAGCAATTATACAGGTAATTCCTTTTTGTTTTAAATATTTGAATAAATTTCTGCGTAAAGCATTTTTACGAAAAGCATCGATTTGGCTAAAAGGTTCGTCCAGCAAAATCACCTCGGGTTCTAAAGCCAAAACCCTTACCAATGCCACTCTTTGTTGCTGGCCTCCACTCAAAAATTTAGCTTTTACATTTGAAAACTGATCCATTTCTACCATTTCAAGCAATTCCTGAACGCGGAGTTTTTTCATGTTGGCAAAACCATTAGAAAGAAACTTACCTACGTTTTCTGCTACGGTTTCGTATGGAGACAGGTCAAAATCCTGAGCCAGATATTTCATATACGGCATTCCCGGAATCAAATTGTACTTTGGCCCCAGAATAGGTTTTTCGTTATAAAATATTTTGCCCTCGTCTAAATCGAAGAGACCGTACATAAGCTTTAAAAGTGTACTTTTCCCGCAGCCGCTCTCGCCAATAATGGCAATATTTTCACCTTTATTGATTGTGAAAGAAACATTATTGATAACTGGCTTATCAGTATACGAAAAAGAAATATTTTGAATATCAAGCATGAGTTATGTTTAGAGAGGTCAAATTTACAATGTTTAATTTCTAAAGTCAAAAAAAAGCTGCCTCAATTAAGAAACAGCTTTTTTTAAATTTTATTTTGTCTGAAAATTATTTTCCAGCTTCTGCTTTTGCATCGTTAACCATTTTGTCATTTGCTGTAATAGAAAATTCAACACGACGGTTTTGAGCTCTTCCTTCCGGAGTATCATTTGTTGCGATAGGATCTACAATACCTAAACCTGAAGTTTTAAAACGGCTTGATTTTAATCCTTTAGAAACTAAATAAGCTTGTACAGAAGCTGCTCTTTGTCCAGAAAGTGTCAGGTTATATTCTGGTTTCCCTGTATTATCTGTATAACCAAAAATTTGAATATCAGTATCTCCGTACTCATTAAATACAGGAACTAATTTATCTAAATTTGCTTTTGCCTGAGAAGTTAAAGTTGATTTGTTAGTATCAAAACGAACTGCATTCTCATTTAAAGTCAGGTGAATTCCTTCTCCAACTCTTTCTACAGAAGCACCCGGTAAAGCCTGATCGATTTCACGAGCTTGTTTATCCATTTTGTTACCAATCAAAGCACCTGTTCCACCACCAACGGCAGCACCAATTGCAGCTCCTAAAGCAGCATTTCCTCCTTTACCTAAATTATTTCCTAAAATACCACCGATGATACCTCCGGCAACTACTCCAATTCCGGCACCTTTTTGAGTGTTATTAGCATTTTTTACTGAATCGCAGCTTGCAAATAAACTAACTAATACAAGTAAACTACTTAAACCTAAAACTGTTATCTTTTTCATTTTTATCCTTTTTAATATTAATTAGTTCTTTGAAATTGGTAAGTAACATCTTTTACCTGTCCTCCAACATTGATATTGTCAATTAACTGAAAAGAACTTTCAGTTACACCGCCAACTTTAAGTAAATAACCATCTCTTACTTTTTTAGCTTTTTCACCTGCATCAAGAATTTTAAGCACAAACATCCCCTGATTGTTAATACTCCATACAATTGGTGAAGAAAATGAAGTACAGCTTGGCGATGTTAAAGCCATTGTACCTTTATTATTGTTTGAGATAAAACTCCATGTACTTCCGATGAAACATTTTGAATCTGCAAGATCAAATGAATTTACTTTGATATAATCTGAACCCGGATAAGTTACGTTAGTTAGTACCCAATTTCCTTTTAAAGCTACTTGGGTTTTTCTGTCAAGTTTAGTTGAAAGTGTTGTTGCTTCAGAAGATGAAGCTGTTGATGAAGCTGATTTACATGCAAAAAACATAGTGGAAACCAGACAAATGAAAATTATCTTCTTCATTTTGCTTATTTTTTTAAGTTAATACCTACAAGTTTAACAATTATTATACCACAAATATACGATTCGTAGAAATAAGTTTGGTTGTAAAATCTAATTATTTTCTTTCAAAATTAACATTTGCGACATTTTGTCACCTAAAAAAGAATGGTATTTTATTTGAAAGAATGAAAACCATCAAGTTAAATCAAAAAATAAAAAAATATGACAACAGGTAAAATTAATGTTTCGGTAGAAAACATCTTTCCCTTAATCAAAAAGTTCTTATACAGTGATCACGAAATCTTTTTACGTGAGCTGGTTTCAAACGGAACTGATGCTACATTAAAGTTAAAACACTTAATCAGCATTGGCGAAGCAAAAGTTGAATATGGAAACCCAATTATCGAAGTAAAAGTTGATAAAGAAGGTAAAAAAATCCATATTATCGATCAGGGTTTAGGTATGACGGCTGATGAAGTTGAAAAATACATTAATCAGGTTGCTTTTTCAGGAGCTGAAGAATTCTTAGACAAATACAAAGATTCTGCTAAGGATGCTGGAATTATCGGGCATTTTGGTCTTGGTTTCTATTCTGCTTTTATGGTTGCAGAAAAAGTTGAAATCATCACAAAATCATACAAAGACGAACCAGCTGCACACTGGACTTGCGACGGAAGCCCTGAATTTACTTTAGAGCCAGCTGACAAAACTTCACGTGGTACTGAAATTATTCTTCACGTTGCCGAAGATTCTTTAGAATTTTTAGAAGATTCTAAAATCAGCGGATTGTTGAATAAGTATAACAAGTTTATGCCTATTCCAATTAAATTCGGGACAAGAACAGAAACACTTCCAAAACCAGAAGATGCTCCTGAAGATTATGTTAATGAAACTATCGAGCTTGATAACATCATCAACAATCCAAATCCGGCATGGACAAAACAGCCTTCTGAATTATCTGATGAAGATTACAAAAACTTCTACAGAGAATTGTATCCAATGCAGTTTGAAGAGCCATTGTTCAACATTCACTTAAATGTAGATTATCCGTTTAACTTAACTGGTATTTTATATTTCCCAAAATTGGGTACAGATATGCAAATACAAAAAGATAAAATTCAATTGTACCAAAACCAGGTTTACGTTACAGATAACGTAGAAGGAATTGTACCAGAATTTTTGACGATGTTAAAAGGAGTTATCGATTCACCGGATATTCCGTTAAATGTTTCTCGTTCTGGTTTACAGGCTGATGGAGCGGTTAAGAAAATTTCAAACTACATTACTCGTAAAGTTGCTGATAAATTAAAAGCTTTATTTAACGAAAACCGTGCTGATTTTGAAGCTAAATGGAACGATATTAAAATCGTTTTAGAATACGGAATGCTTTCTGAAGATAAATTCTACGAAAAAGCCGGAGCATTTGTATTGTATCCAACTGTAGATGACACTTATTTTACTTTAGAAGAATTAAAAGAGAAATTAAAAGAAAACCAAACCGATAAAGACGGAAAATTAGTAATTCTTTATGCTGGAAATAAAGATGCACAGCACTCTTATATTGAATCAGCAAAAGACAAAGGTTACGAAGTATTGCTTTTAGATTCTCCGATTATTTCGCATTTAATCCAGAAAATTGAAAACGATAACAGAGATATAACTTTCGTTCGTGTAGATTCTGATCATATTGACAATTTAATCAAGAAAGAAGAAAACGCTATTTCCAGATTATCTGATGATGAAAAAGCTGCATTAAAAACTTCTTTAGAAGCATATATTCCAAAAGCATATAGCGTTCAATTAGAAGCTATGGATTCTCAGGCAGCACCGTTTATTATTACGCAGCCAGAATTTATGCGCAGAATGAAAGAAATGAGCCAGACTGGCGGCGGCGGAATGTTCGGAATGGGTAATATGCCGGAAATGTACAATCTGGTTGTAAATACAAATTCTGATCTGGCTTCAAGTATTTTAAATACTGAAGACAAAACGCATCAGGAACATTTAGTAAAACAAGCTTTAGATTTAGCTAAATTATCTCAAAACCTTTTAAAAGGTGAAGCATTAACAGCTTTCGTAAAAAGAAGTTTTGAAATGATTAAATAAAAATCTTTCATAAGAATATTTCAAAATCCTGCAGATTACTCTGCAGGATTTTTTTTTGATTTATATTGATTTATAAATAGTTAAAATTCGAAATCTAAAAAGCAGAATTTTCAGGATTATTTTTGCGAATTATTTTTTTTACTACATTTGAGTGCCTTTAATCTAATCTTAAACAAAAAAAAGTATGAAAAAAACTGCTATTTTACTTTCTGTTATGTGTGCTTCGGCATTTATTTATGTTTCGTGCTCAAGCGATGAAATAGTAAATCAAGCCGATACGACAACCGTAGGTGCTTCGGTTGTAATTGATGCTGTAAACGAAATGGATATTAAAACCGGATTAACTGTTACAAACTCAAATCCTGCTGCAAAACCATCTGAAACTTCACCTGGCGTTTGTGCCAATATTACGGTCGAAACTCCAAACGGAACTGCTTATCCAAAAGTTTTTACTGTAGATTACGGTACAGGATGCGCTGTTAACCAAATTACAAGAAAAGGAAAATTAAAAATTACACTTACTGGTCCGGTAATTACAACTGGAAGCAAAATGACCATCGAAAGAATCGATTATTATATCAACAGCCTTAAACTTGAAGGCACTATTGAATACACAAATACAACAACAGTTGCAACTGTACCGCAATGGACAAGAAAAGTAACCAACGGAAAATTTACAGATTTACTTGGCCGAGTTTTTACAAATTCAGGAACAATTACAGTAAAACAAACTGCCGGAGTTGACACGCCTTATGTTTTAGAAGATAATGTTTATGAAATGCCGGAAGGAAATCACACAGTAACTTCTGAAAAAGGAGGAACTTTGACACTTACTGTACAAGAAACTTTGGTTAAAAAATATTCTTGTGAATATATCTCTAAAGGAAAATTAAAAATTCAGGGAGGTTATTTAAACGGTGTTGTAGATTACGGAAACAACGACTGTGATACTAAATATACTTACACTCACGAAAATGGAGCAACATACACTTTAGCTATGTAATTGATTCATTTTTAAAAAAATATATCAATCCCAATTTAGAAATAGATTGGGATTTTTATTTTTTTGAAAAATTAAACAGCGACATATTTACATTCAAACTATTTTCTTTATTTTGCACCAAAATCCAATAAACTAATGAAAAAATCAATTATTGCCTTTGTTACACTTGCAGTACTTGCATCGTGCAGCAAAAAAGAATCTGCTCCAGATAACTTACACCTTACAGGAAATATAAAAGGTTTAAAAACCGGTACTTTATATATTCAAAGAATTGTTGATACTTCGCTTGTAGCAATCGACAGTATCAAAATTGACGGAAATGCTGCTTTTGAAAGAGATATTAAACTTGAATCTCCTGAAATGCTTTATTTATTTCTGGATCGTGGTGTAACAAATTCTTTAGACAATAATATTTTATTTTTTGCTGAACCCGGAAATATCAATATTGAAACTAATTTAGATAATTTTATTTCAAGCGCTAAAATCACCGGATCTAAAAATCAGGAGTTATATGAAGAATACAAAAAAATAAACTCTCGTTTTATCGACGAAAACCTGTCAATGGTTGAAGCAAGATTTAAAGCCATTAAAAGACAAGATCAAAAAGCAATCGACAGCATCGACGCAAAACAGCAGTCAAATATCAAAAGAAAATATTTATACGCTACAAACTTCGCCATAAATAATAAAGATCACGAAGTAGCCCCTTATATTGCTTTAGCAGAGATTTATGACATCAACATCAAATTCCTGGATACGATTCAGAAATCAATGACTCCAAAAGTAGCTCAGTCTCTTTATGGAAAAAAGCTTACCAAATATGTAGCTGACATTAAAAAAGAAGAACAAAAAGCTCCAGCAGCTGCAGAATAAAAACAAAAAAACGTCCTGAAAATTCAGGACGTTTTTTTTATCTTAAAACTTATTTCTATCTTCCGAAAAGAACTCCTAAAGCTCCA